>NZ_JBEXSH010001323.1:0-1674 GCF_040613555.1 Streptomyces sp. NPDC006265 | reverse complement strand
CCTCACCGTCGGCCATCAGGGTATTCGCCGAGCACCGATCCCGGTGATGGTGTCGGCGCGGACACCCTGCGCGTGCACCTCGCCCCGGTCCCCGGTGCCGAGGACACCTACGCGGTGCGCCTCACCGACCCGGCCGGGCAGGTGGTCGCGGTGGCCGACGCCGTGGCCGTCGGACCCGTCCGCGCCGACGCGCTGCGGGCCGCCCGCTCCCGGCACCGCGACGCCCTCCACCACGTGGAGTGGATCGCCCGCCCCCTGCCCGCCGCCTCCCTGAACTGGCTCACCCTCGGCTCCGCCACGCACCCGGACGTACCTGCCGTCACCGCGACCGCCAGGACGGCCGGCGAGCGCATCGGGGCCGTACGCCTGGACCTGACCACCCCCGCAGGAGCACCCGACCCGACCAACCCCGCAGGGACAATCGCGGGGGACGCCGTCAGGGACACCGTGGGCCGGGCCCTGTCCTGGGCGCGGCAGTGGCTCGCCGAGGAGGCCCTGGCCGGCACACCGCTGGTCGTCGTCACCCGTGGCGCCATGGCCGTCACCGGCGACGAGGACGTCACCGACCCGGCCGCCGCGGCCGCCTGGGGCCTGCTGCGCTCGGCGCAGTCGGAGACGCCGGGGCGGATCGTCCTGGTGGACGCGGACGGCGAACCCGACCCGGACACGCTGTCCGCCGTGGTCGCATCCGGCGAACCTCAGGCCGCGATCCGCGGCACCACCGTCGGCGGCACCACTCCCGCCACCACCGCCGGCGGCACCACCCCCCGAATCCACGTACCCCGTCTGCTGCGCACCCCTGTACCGCAGCCCGCCGCCGACGGCCCCCGCACGGTCTGGGACCCCGACGGCACCGTCCTGGTCACCGGCGGTACGGGCTCGCTCGGCGCGCACTTCGCCCGCCACCTGGTCACGGGCCATGGCGTGCGCCACCTGCTGCTGGTCAGCAGGCGCGGCCCGGACGCCCCGGGCGCCGCCGAGCTGTGCTCCGAACTGCGGGCCCTGGGCGTGACCGTGACCGTGGCCGCCGCGGACGTCGCAGACCGCACCGCCCTCGCGGGCGTCCTGGCCTCGGTGTCGTCGGCGCACCCGCTGCGCGGCGTCGTCCACACCGCGGGCGTCCTCGACGACGGCGTCATCGCCTCGCAGACACCGCAGCGGCTCGACGCCGTGCTGCGGCCCAAGGCCGACGCGGCCTGGAACCTGCACGAGCTGACCCGCGACGCCGGGCTGACGGCGTTCGTGCTGTTCTCGTCCGTGGCCGCGGCTGTCGGAGGCCCCGGCCAGCCCACCTACGCCGCGGCCAACGCCCACCTGGACGCGCTCGCCCAGCACCGTGCCGCGTCGGGTCTGCCGGCCACATCCATCGCCTGGGGCCTGTGGGAGCGGGCGACCGGTCTGACGGGCGGCCTCACCGAGACGGACCTGAAGCGGATCGCCCGCAGCGGTTTCCGCACCGTCCCGCAGGAGCTCGGCACGGCCCTGTTCGACCTGGCCCTGGACACCGGCCGCCCCTACCTCGTGGCCACTCCGCTCGACATCCCCGTCCTGCGCCGCCAGCCGCAGATCCCGGTGCTGCTCAGGTCGCTGGTGCGCGTGCCGGTCCGCGCCACGGCGCGCGGCGCCGCCGACGCGGGGCCCGGGCTCGCCGACCGGCTCGCCGGACTCGACGAC
>NZ_JBEXSH010001322.1:0-1678 GCF_040613555.1 Streptomyces sp. NPDC006265 | reverse complement strand
GCACAGCAAGAACGCAGGGCGGCGGCGCCCCCCGCAACTCCCCCCGACACGGCGGGCCCGAAGACACCCCCCGACACGGCGCAGGATCCACCACCCCGGCGCGTGGTCGCACCCCGCGCCGGCCTCGACGCCCGGATCACCCCGGTGGGCGTGACGGACGAAGGGGACATGGCCGTCCCCGACGACCCGTCCGTGGCCGGCTGGTACCGCTACGGCCCCGCGCCGGGCAGTGCCGAGGGTTCGGCCGTACTGGTCGGGCACGTCGACACCGACACCGGAGCTCTCGGCGAGTTCCGCGCGCTGTACGGCGTACGGCGCGGGGACAGGGTCGAGGTGCGCCGCGCGGGGAACGAGCCGGTGACCTACCGGGTCGTCTCCCGGGTCACCGTGCCGAATGAGGACCTACCTCCCTCGGCATTCCGCCGCTCCGGCGCCCCGATCCTCACCCTCATCACCTGCGCGCCCCCGTTCGTCCCCGAGCGGGGCGGCTACCTTTCCAATCTCGTCGTCACGGCGGATCCTGTCGGGAGGACGCAGTGGCCCACGTAGCGTCCGCGCACCTGCTGGAACTGGCCCTGGGCAACACCGCACCGGGCGACGCCGAGGCCCTGCGGCACGTCGAGCAGTGCGACCGCTGCCGCGACGAACTCGGCATGCTGATCCGCCTGGTGACGGCCGCACGCACCGCCAAGGCGGTGGACCTGCCGATCCCGCCCCCCGAACACGTCTGGCTCCGCATCACCCAGGAGGTCTCCCGCGAGACGGGCACTCCCCCGCCTCGGGACTACCCGTGGCGCGACGCGGGGCCCGGTTCGTGAGAGCGGATACCTACGGTTGTCCCGGTTGCAGGACCAATCCGCCGCCCACTGGGACCGGATTACGTCCGGAGATGTCCCAACAGCGGAGGCCCCTTTGCAAGAAGCCGTGTATATCGGCAAGAACCCTTCGTCGGAACCGGATCTCGAGGAGCTGGTGGGGCGCGTGGCCCTGGGTGACGAGGATGCGTTCGCCTCCGTCTATGACGCCGTGGCCGGTTCCGTCCCTGGGGGTCGCGGTGCCGTGCTGCGTGATCAGGCGCAGTTGGAGGAGGTGGCCCAGGAGGTGCTGGTGGAGGTGTGGCGGACCGCCCCCCGCTATCGGGCCGACCGCGGGACGGCGGTCAACTGGATCCTCACGCTGGCGCACCGCCGCGCGGTGGACCGGGTCCGCTCCGTGGAGGCCGCGGCCGCCCGCGACCACAAGGCCGCGCTGCTGGAGCGGACACCCGAGTTCGACGAGGTGACCGAGCAGGTCGAGGCCAGGCTGGAGCGGGAGCAGGTACGGCGGTGCCTGCGCACGCTGACCGAGTGCTCTCGCCGAAGGACCTGGAGAAGGGCTCCTTCACCACCCTGGAGAAGTCCAAGCTCACCACCTCCGGCTCCGGCGAGTCCTACACCGTCAACGGCGATTCCAAGGTCGTCTGCGGCAACGTCAAGACCGCCAACGCCACCGTCTGCATCGTCGACACGGTGCTGATGCCGACCTCCTGACGGCGCACCGCACGGGGGCCGGGACCGCTGCTGTCCCGGCCCCCGTCGGCGTTCCCCGGGACGTTTTCCGGGCATCCGCGTCACAGCGGCGGCCACCGCGGGTCGAAACGAGTACAGGCACCTGACGAACACCTCACGGCAGGAAGGAC
>NZ_JBEXSH010001321.1:0-1679 GCF_040613555.1 Streptomyces sp. NPDC006265 | reverse complement strand
GCGAGAAGGCCCGCTCCGGTTCGGAGCGGGCCTTCGTCGTCGGGGGTGGTGCTCCAGGGGTTCCGGGCAGGAGGCGGGCGCGCTGCGGCACCCCTCGGTCCTCAGCCGAGGGCCACGCACGAGGCCGCCGTCACCCGGGTCGAGCCGCCTCGTCGTGGGATGCCCGTGAGCGGGTCGACCGCGAACCACGTCACGTCGCCGGAGCGCTCGTTGGCGACGTACAGGAAGCCGTCGCAGGCGGCGAGGGCGCGCGGCCAATGGCCGCCGCAGTGCACCGTGGTGACGAGCCGCAGTTCCTCGCCCTCGACGGCGAGCACGGACAGGACGTCCTCCCCGCGGGTGGCGGTCCAGACGAAGCGGCCGTCGGGCGAGGTGGCGATGCCCGAGGGGTAGGCGTCGCGCGCCGGTGCGCCCGGCAGCACCGGGGTCTCGGACAGCGAGGTCAGGACGCCTGTTGCCGCGTCCCAGCGGCAGACGGTGACGGACGGGCTGAGTTCGTTGACGACGTACGCGTGCGAGCCGTCGGGGTGGAAAGCCAGGTGGCGCGGCCCCGAGCCGGGGCGCAGAGCGGTCTCCCGGTGCAGGGCCAGGGCGCCGTCCGTCAGCGTGCACACCCGCACCGAGTCCGTGCCCAGGTCGACGCTGACGGCCCAGCGGCCGCTCGGGTCGGGCTGCACGTGGTGGGCGTGCGGCCCCTGCTGGCGGGGGGTGTGCGGTCCCGCGCCGCTGTGCCGGAGCACGCTGGAAGCGGAACGCGCGAGGGTGCCGTCGGGGCGGACGGGGACCGCGGTGACGCTACCGGAGCCGTAGTTGGCGGTCAGGACGTGGCCGGCGAACAGACCGAGGTGGGTCGGGCCGCTGCCGTCGACCGGCACGGGCCGCCCGGCCGGCTCGGGCTTGCCCCCGTCCACCCGGTAGGCGGCCACCGCGCCGTCGGCCGTCTCACTGACCACGTAGAGCGTCCTCCCGTCGGACGCGAGGGTCAGGTAGGAGGGGTCCTGAACGGCGTTCACACTGCTCAGCACGGTCAGCGCGCCGCTGCCGGGGTCGACCTCCGCGGTCACGATCCCGGGGCCGCCGGCCGCCGTGAACGACCCGATGTACGCCCGTTGCCTGCCATCCGCCACCGCTGTCCCCTCTCACCCACGCCGCCCCGAATGACCGCGTAGCCGATCATGCAAGGTCTAGACCAAGCGGTCAAGGGTGGTTCGCCCGGCCGGACCCGTGAGGGACGCGGCGGGCACCGGCAGGACAGGGCGGCGGCCCTGCCCAGGCAGCCTGGGCCCACGCGGGGAGCGGCCCGCCGGGCGCCCGCCAGCCGACGGCGTGCCCCCCGGGCGGGCCATGTCGGCGAAGCCCCGCTGCGGGCCATGCGGGAGTGCCTCGCCTGACGCCCCCCCAGTGCGCGCAGCCAGCGGCCACGTGAGCCGAACCCCGCCGCGGACCGAGCGGGAATGACCCGCCAGACGCCCCGACTCGCCTGCAGCCCAGGAGCCAGGCCGCCCGAAGCCCACCGCCGGCCAGACGCAGAAGGGAGTGCCCCGTCTTACGCCCCGAGCGCGCGAAGCCAGCGGCCACATGAGCCGAACCCCGCCGCGGACCGAGCGGGAATGACCCGCCAGACGGCCGGACTCGCCTGCAGCCAGGCCGCCCGAAGCCCGCCGCGGACCCGCGGGGAC
>NZ_JBEXSH010001320.1:0-1683 GCF_040613555.1 Streptomyces sp. NPDC006265 | reverse complement strand
GCCGACTTCAGCTTGCTCGACGATGCCGTCGACGATTGGTCGACGATGGTCAAGGCCGCGGCCGAGGCCGGGCTGCCCGCCTCGTTCGTCACCGAGACCGGTCTGCCCTTCCCGGTGGCTGGCGCGGTGCGGGTCACCGGGCAGGCCCAGTTCCACCCGCGCAAGTACCTGCTGGCCCTCGCCGCCGACCTGGTCGAACACGGCGGGCGGATCTTCGAGGACACCACCGTCCTCGGCCTGGACGAGGGCGAGCCGTGCAGGCTGTCGACCGCGACCGGGGCGACCGTCCGGGCCCGGGACGTCGTCGTCGCGACGCACTACCCGATCTTCGACCGGGCCCTGCTGTTCGCCCGTCTCTCCACCCGCCGCGAACTGGTCGTCGCCGGGACGATCCCCGCCGGCCAGGACCCGGACGGCATGTTCATCACGCCCGACGAGGACACCCGCTCGGTGCGCACGGCGCCCCACGACGAGGGCGACCGGCGGCTGCTCATCGTCACCGGTGAGCACTTCACTCCGGGCACGAGCGACCCGCGGGCCCGTTTCGAGCGCCTCACCGCCTGGGCCACCGGCCACTTCCCGGACCTGGAGGTCACCCACCGATGGGCCACCCAGGACACCGAGCCCACGGACACCGTGCCGATGGTCGGCCCGCTGCACCCCGGCGCCCGGCACACGTACGTGGCCACCGGCTTCGGCGGCTGGGGCATGACCGGCGGCATCATGGCCGGCCGGCTGCTGACCGCGCAGATCACGGGTGAGGAGTGCGAGTGGAGCGGGCTGTACGACCCGCGCCGGATCAAGCCCGCACTGCGCGAGGCGCCGACGTTCCTCAAGACCCAGGCCAAGGTCGCCGGGCACTTCGTGGGCGACCGGCTGCGGCCTTCCCCGCCGGTGGAGTCCCTGCCGCCCGGCGAGGGCGCCGTGGTCCGCGCCGACGGCCACCGTGTCGCGGTGTACCGGGACGAAGACGGCGGGCTGCACGCCGTCTCCGCCCGCTGCACCCACCTGGGCTGCCTGGTCGACTTCAACGCCGCCGAGCGCGCCTGGGAGTGCCCCTGCCACGGCTCCCGTTTCGACACGGACGGCAAGGTGCTCCAGGGCCCGGCGACCAAGCCCCTGGAGCAGCGAGACCTCTGAGGGCTCGACCCGGGCCTACGCTGGACGTATGAGCGAGGACGACTACTGCCTGATCGACGCGACCAGGCCGCCCCTGGCGGACGGACCGCCGTTCGCAGAGTGCGTGCTGTGCCGGAAGCCGACGGAGCACCCCGAGTCGTACAAGGGCATCACGCTCTGCCCCGCCTGCGAGTGGCAGGAGGCGCAGCGCACCGCCTGCTCAGGGTGACCTGCGGGAGGCCAGCGCTCCGGCCAGAGCCGGCGCCGCGGCCGTGACCAGGGCCGCCGCGGCCAGGGGGAGCAGCGGCACCTCACCCTGCCGCGATCCGGTCACCAGGCCCCGCACGGCCGCCTGGGCGGGTGAGCCGGTGGCCACCAGGGACAGCAGCGCCGCGAGCAGCAGGGCGAGGACGGCCCGGCCCGGCGGCCGCAGCAGGGGCCTGCTGGTGAGCGCGCCGACGGCGGTGCCGAGCAGGGGCTTATGGCTGAAAGGGGCAAGATGGTAGCCAACACCCCCCAACCCCCTACCCGCGCACGCCCCAAAGCTGCACGGCCGGACATGAG
>NZ_JBEXSH010001319.1:0-1684 GCF_040613555.1 Streptomyces sp. NPDC006265 | reverse complement strand
CTGGTGGCAGGTGGAGCTGGCCCGCCCGGCACGGCTCGGCCGGGTCGCTCTGCACTGGCAGGACGCCCATCCCTCGGCCTACCGCGTCCAGGTCTCCCCGGACGGCCGCCGCTGGCGCACCGCCGCCGCCGTCCGGGACAGCCGGGGCGGCCGGGAGAGCGTCCCCATGGACGAACGGGACGTGCGTTTCGTGCGCGTCCAGGGCGACAAGCGGGCCACCCCGTACGGGTATTCGCTGTGGTCGGCGGAGGCGTACGCCGTCTCGGACTGAACACCTTCCAGGCAGGGCGGAGGACTTCTTCACCGGAGACTATTCACTCAGTACATGTACTCAGTACATAATGATCCGCATGAGCACCCGCCACATCCTGCTGGGCCTGCTCGCGACAGGTCCGAGCCATGGCTACGACCTCAAGCGACGCCACGACGAACGCTTCCCGCAGGCCCGCCCGCTGGCCTACGGGCAGGTCTACACGACCCTGCAGCGTCTCGTGCGGGACGGCCTCGCCGAGGTCGACGGCACCGACTCGGACGGCGGCCCGGAGCGCACGACGTACCGGGCGACGGACGAGGGGACGCACGAGCTGGCCCGCTGGGCCGGGGAGATCGCGCCGCCCGCGCCCTTCGTGGCGAACGAGATCTTCGCCAAGGTCGTGGTCGCGATCCTCTCGGGCGGCGACCCGGACGGCTACCTGAGCGCCCAGCGCGCGGCGCACATGCAGCGGATGCGGGAGCTCACGGCGGTCAAGGCCGCCAAGGGAGCCGATCTCGCGACCGTGCTCTCGGCGGACTACGCCCTCAACCACCTCGACGCCGATCTCCGCTGGATGAACACCACGGCGGCCCGGCTCACCACCCTGACCGCGGAGGTCGACGCGACATGAGCAGACCCGTGCCCCTTCTCACGGCCGGCGGCGTCACCAAGGCGCACGGCCGGACGACGGCCCTGCACGACGCGTCGGTCGAGCTGCACGCCGGCGAGATCCTCGCCGTGACCGGCGCGAGCGGCAGCGGGAAGTCGACGCTGCTGCACTGCCTGGCCGGCATCGTCCGCCCGGACGCGGGCTCGGTGACGTACGACGGCCGGCGGCTGGAGGAACTGCCCGAGAAGCGGCTGAGCGAGCTGCGGCGCACCGAGTTCGGCGTGGTGTTCCAGTTCGGGCAGCTGATCCCCGAACTCACGGTCCTGGACAACGTCGCCCTGCCCCTGCTGCTGGCCGGCACCGACCGGGCCGGTGCCCGGGACCGGGCCGGTCAGTGGCTGGAGCGGTTCGGCGTGCGGGGCCAGGAGGACCTGCGGCCGGGCGAGCTGAGCGGCGGCCAGGCGCAACGGGCCGCGCTGGCCCGGGCCCTGGTCACCGGACCGAGGGTGGTCTTCGCCGACGAGCCGACGGGCGCCCTGGACTCGCTGGCGGGTGAGCAGGTCATGACGGCCCTGATCCACACGGCCCGCGAGGCGGGCACCGCCGTCCTGCTGATCACGCACGACGCCCAGGTGGCGGCGTACGCGGACCGCGAAGTCCGGCTGCGGGACGGGGCCGTGGCGACGCTGGGGGTGACGGCATGACGTCCCTCCGGGCCGATCTGCGCCTCGCCTGGGAGCTCACCCGGGGTTCCGACCGCGGCGAGTGGTGGCGGGTGACCCTCACGGCGACGGGCGCTGCGCTCGCGACCGGCTTCGCAC
>NZ_JBEXSH010001318.1:0-1687 GCF_040613555.1 Streptomyces sp. NPDC006265 | reverse complement strand
AAGGACGCCACCCGCGTCGGGATCACGCTCCGGCCGCACGACCTGCGGGTGCGGCCGGTGGCGAGGTGAGAGCGCCCTCGGGCACCGGTGGGTGGGGGGCCACAGCAACGCTCTCGCGGCTCGCGCGTCGCGAACTTACTTCTTGTTGCGACGCTGAACGCGCGTGCGCTTGAGCAGCTTGCGGTGCTTCTTCTTCGCCATCCGCTTGCGCCGCTTCTTGATAACAGAGCCCACGACTACCCTCGCTCACTTCTCATCACTCGGTGTTTGGGCGCCATGGGCCCATACGACCTACGAGGGGCCAGCCTACCCGTCCGAGCGCTGAGGTCGTAATCGAGGAGGCCGGGGGGATCCCGAGTGCCCTGTGGGGATCGCCCCGACCCTGCCGTCAGGCGGTTTCCACCCCCACGTAACTGTCGCGGAGGTACTCGTGAACCGCTTGCTCCGGGACGCGGAAGGACCGCCCCACACGGATCGCGGGCAGATGACCGCTGTGCACCAGCCGGTACACGGTCATCTTCGACACTCGCATCACCGAGGCGACTTCCGCCACGGTAAGGAACTGAACCTCGTTCAGAGGCCTCTCGCCAGCTGCAGCCATGACACACCTGAACCTTCCGCACTCGACGGCCACCGGCTTCCCCTTCCGGTGACTCTTCGTCGCTGCGTGCTCACTCCCCAATGTAGGTGCCAGTGATGCGAGTGGGGAAGAGGTGCACCCATCGGCGGCCTACTGTGACAGACACGCCCGATTGAGTACGTAGCGGGTAAGCGGCAGGTAGTAATCGGACCGCACGCCGTCATCAAGTGGAACGACCACGGCCACGGAGCCCTCGGCCTCCCCCACGAACAGCGCCGGGTCGTCCGTATCGGCCGGCCCGATGGCCTCGAACCCCAGCTGACCTGCCCCGCAGACCCACCCGTGGTCCCCGATCACCAGCTCGGGAAGGGGCCCGCCGGCCTCCGCACAAGCGGCCAGTACGGTACGAACCGGGAGAGGTGAGTGCGTATGTGCGCCGGGCTCACAACCGGGGCGTTCCGCGCCCGGGGTCCGCACCAGCGCGACTCCTCGTACGTAGTCGAGGTTGTACGTGCGTAGGCCGAACCGGGTCGTTATGTCGACACGACGACCCTGCGCAGGGGTGAGAACGGCACATCCAGCCGCCGACAGCGCGTCTGCCAGAGCGCCGTAGAAACCGAGCAGCCGGTGCGGGTGCCCGGTCCCGAGGAGTACCGGAGCACGGCGCCCGGCGGCCTCGGCGAGACGTTCCGCGAAGGCGTCCAGAGCCGCCAGGGTCCGCTCCGGATCGATCACGTCCTGGCCGGAAACCAGCCGGGAATCGGCCGAAACACCACACCGGTCCGCCATCAGCTCGAGCAACTCCCGCTGCCCCCAGGCACCTTCGGGATCGATACCGAGCAGCACCCGGGGGTCCCGGGCGGCGAAGAGCCGGTAACTGCGCAGGCTCTTCTCCCTCGAGGTCGCCACGGTCCCGGCGAGCCGAGCGCCCACCAGATGCGCACGCAGGGCTTCGATGGTCAGCACAAGAAGATCGTGCGTGACCGGAACCCCCCTGTCCCGAGAACCGGCGAACACCGCACGGTCGGCCTAGGGGGTGTTTCGAAGGTCCTGTGCGGTGCCCGCGGTGTCCGGTGCGTGCTCTCGGCGTGGCGGCCGGAAGCCCTC
>NZ_JBEXSH010001317.1:0-1691 GCF_040613555.1 Streptomyces sp. NPDC006265 | reverse complement strand
AGTTCGTGCATCTTGCCGACGAGCTCACGGGCGAGTTCGGGAGCAGCGCACGGCCTCTCGTGCGCGGTTGCTGCTGTGCGGCTCGGCCCTGTCCTTCATGGGCAAGCTGTTGTCCGGCAACGCACCGCTGAGGGGCCGGGCGGGACTGGAACTTGTCGTGCGCCCCCTCGACCACCGCCTCGCCGCCGAGTTCTGGAACATCACCGACCCCCGACTGGCCCTGCAGGTCAACGCGATCGTCGGCGGTACGCCCGCCTACCGGCGCGAGTTCGCGCGAGGAGACAGCCCGGGCGGGCCCGACGACTTCGACGCCTGGGTTGTACGTACGGTCCTCAACCCGGAGACGCCGCTCTTCCGCGAAGCCCGTTACCTGCTGGCCGAGGAGCCTGATCTGCGTGACACCGCCCTGTACCTGTCCGTCCTGGCGGCCGTCGCCGACGGCAACGCCACCCGCGGAGGTATGGCCGGCTACCTGGAACGCAAAGCCACCGACATCGCGCACCCCATCAACGTCCTCGAAGACGCCGGACTGCTGCACCGCGACGCCGACGCCTTCCGCGACAACCGTCCGACCTACCGCATCGCCGAACCGCTGATCGGCTTCTACCACGCCATCATGCGCCCGGTCTGGGACCAGTTGGAACGGCCCGGCAGCGCCGCCCGGGTCTGGCAGGCCAGCCGTCGCCGCTTCACCAGCAACGTCCTCGGCCCCCACTTCGAACAGGTCTGCCGCGACTGGACCCTCCACCACGCCGACCCCGACCTGCTCGGCGACCTCCCTGCCCGCGTCGGACACGGCGTCGTCCATGACCCCAAAGCCCGCACCGGCCACGAGATCGATGTGGCGGTCGTCGGCATCGCGGACGGCGGCAAGCCGCCGCTGCTGGCCATCGGAGAAGCCAAGTGGAACGACACCATGGGCATCGCGCACATCGATCGCCTCCGGCACATCCGTGACCTCATCACCCAGGCCGGACGCTACGACACCACCCGTACTCAGCTCATCTGCTTCAGCGGGGCGGGCTTCAACGACAAGGCCCGCATCGCCGCCGACACCACCCCTGGCATCCAGCTGATCGATCTGGCAGCCCTGTACGGCCAGGCGTAACGCCAGCGCTGAGCATGCTGCTGCCTTGATGTTGATCGACCCGGGCGGGAATGTCGTGATCCGGACCTGAAAGGGCAGGAA
This sequence comes from Streptomyces sp. NPDC006265, assembly GCF_040613555.1. Taxonomy (NCBI): domain Bacteria; kingdom Bacillati; phylum Actinomycetota; class Actinomycetes; order Kitasatosporales; family Streptomycetaceae; genus Streptomyces; species Streptomyces sp. NPDC006265. The sequence continues at coordinate 502 of NZ_JBEXSH010001317.1, read as the reverse complement.
TCAGTCGAATGCGCGCACAGGTAGAGCGGTTCGCACCGCTGGCCGGTGACGATGGCCTGGCATGGCACGCCTCCGACCGGACAGAGGGGGACGAATGGGCAAACAGGTCAAGTACGGGTCGACCCATACCAAGACCGGCAAGCGATGCCAGAAGCCAGCGATGATCGGTTACCCCCGCTGTCAGTTGCACCGAGGCGAGTGGAACCCGCCGCAGAAGAAGAAGACCAAGAAGCGCTAGCCGGAGGCTGCGTTGCGGTTCCCTGACGGGGAGTCCGGAGCCTGGTGAGATTCTCAGGCCAGTGCTGGTGATGGCGTAGCGCTTGCACTGGGTGATCATTGTGCGGCCGTCTGGGAGGCGGCCGGTGACGTCAGCTTCCTTGTCTCCGGAGCCGCCGACGCGGCGGACGTCGGTGCGAATCCGGCCGCTGACCTGGGTGAAACGGGAGCAGCCTTGGTCGCAGTTCTGGCTGCATTCACCTCCGTTCAGCAGCGTCCAGAAGCC
>NZ_JBEXSH010001316.1:0-1692 GCF_040613555.1 Streptomyces sp. NPDC006265 | reverse complement strand
GCCACAGCGGCACGGTCATCGGCTTCGGCAGTCCGAAGGTGCGGGCCACGGCCTCGACGTGGGCGCGGAAGCCCATCGGGGTGTCGTCCGCGATGTTGTAGGCCTGCCCCGGCCGACCGCGCTCCACGGCGGCGACCACCGCGCGGGCGGCATCGGTGAGTTCCACCCACGGCAGCACGCGGCCCCGGTCGCCGGGCACGGGGAGCTGCCGCTTGCGCAGCAGGGGCAACAGGGCGTCGGTGCCGCCGGGGCCGTAGAAGCAGCCGAAGCGGAGCGCGACGCCCTCCAGCCCCTCCGTGTCGAAGGCGAGCCGCTCCTTGGTCCGCATCCCCGCGATGTGCCGTTCCAGCCGTGGTGTGCGGCCGGGCGGGCCGAAGGGGTCGTCGTCCTCGGTGAGCGGGCGGTCGCCGTGGTCGCCGTAGCCGTAGCCGAAGACCATCGACTCCACGACGAAGCGGCGGGCATCGGTGACGCGGGCGGCCTCGACCAGGTGGGCGGTGCCCTGGATGCGCAGCGCGTCGGTGGCGTACATGTCGCTGTCGCGCATGGGTGGCTTGCGCAGGGCGGTCGCGGCGTGGATCACGGTGTCGAAGCGGTGGCCGTCGACCGCGCGCAACAGTGCCTCACGGTCCATGAGGTCGGCCCGGATGCCGTTCTCCCCGCTCCGGCCGAGACCGGTGACCTTGTGGCCCGCCTCGGTCAGGGCGTGCGCGATGTGCCTGCCGAGGACGCCGCTCGCGCCGGCGAGGAGGATGCGCTGGCTCTTCTCGTTCGTCGTCATGACAGTGCGACGGATCGCGCGGGCACGGATGTGACATCACCCCGCACGGCGGCGACATCCGCGTCCACGCTCGACTAGATGAATGAGTCCAAGGGTTCGCCTGCGGACATGGAGCGAGGGCGCCCAATGTCGATGTGTGACGAAAGACCTGGACGCCCTCGCAACGGCACTCTTGCCCGGATCGACGATGAGTTGAAGGCTTCGCCGTGGCTGGCCCCGTGGCGGCCGGCGGTCGGGATCGCGCCCAGACTCAGTGACGCCGAACTGGTCACGCTCGCGGTCATGTCGGCGCTGCGCGCCGGCCTGAGCCTCTACCAAGTCGTCCGCGAGCTTCAGACACTCCTCGCAACCTGGACCGGCGCCTGCCCCACCTGCAACCGCGACATACCCACCCGCGCACCGACCTGACCAAGCCCTACTAGGACGCGTACGCGTACGGTGTCGTGGTCGTCAGCGGCACGAAGCCGAGCCGTTCCAGGATCGGCCGGCTCTGGCTGGAAGCGTCGACCTGGAGGTAGCGGTAGCCGCGGGTCGCGGCGGCGCGGGCGCGGTGGGCCACCAGAGTGCGGTAGATGCCGCGGCCGCGCCGGCCCGGCACGGTGCCGCCGCCCCACAGGCCGGCGAAGGGTGTGCCGGGCACGAGCTCCATTCGGGCCGCGCTGACCGGCTCGTCGCCGGCCATCGCCACGACGGCGACCACCGTGTCCGGGGCGGCCGACAGCCGGGCGAGGAGCTGGCGGCGGAGCCAGGAGCTGTCCGCACCGAACGCTTTCTCGTGCACGTCGGCCACGAGATCGACGCCCACCGGGTCGGTGACCGGCACGACGCGCACCCCCTCGGGCGGTGCGGCGTCGAGGGCCAGGCCGGCGGCCTCGCCGATCATCAGCGTCTCCTCGGGCCCGGGCGTGAAC
>NZ_JBEXSH010001315.1:0-1698 GCF_040613555.1 Streptomyces sp. NPDC006265 | reverse complement strand
ACCGCATCGCCGGGCTGGACGCGGGCGCCGACGACTACGTGGTCAAGCCCTTCGACGTGGAGGAGGTCTTCGCCCGGCTGCGCGCCCTGCTGCGCCGCACCAGCCCGGTGGGAGCCGCCGGCGCGCCCGCGGCCGAGGCGCCCAGGCCGCTCCCGGAGCGGTTCATCGAGGCGGCCGGTATCCGCATGGACCCGCAGGCCCGCCGGGCCTGGCGCGGCGCGCGCGAGCTGGAACTGACCCGCACCGAGTTCGAGCTGCTGGAACTGCTGGTGCGCAACGCGGGCATCGTCCTCGACCACTCCACGATCTACGACCGCATCTGGGGCTACGACTTCGGGCCCGGCTCGAAGAACCTCGCCGTCTACGTCGGCTATCTGCGCCGCAAGCTCGACGAGCCGGACGCGCCGCAGCTGATCCACACGGTGCGCGGCGTGGGTTACGTGCTGCGGGAGGACTGAGTGGGCCGTCTGGGCCGCCTGCCGGCCGGGCGGCGGCTGAAACTGGTCTCGCTGCGCACCACGTTCGCCGTGTCCTTCGCGGCGGTGACGGCGGCCGTGACGATCCTGGTCGGCATCCTGTCCTACAGCGCCGCCGCCCGGCTGGTACGGGTGGACCAGCAGACGGTGTTCGAGGAGGTCGTGCAGGATCTGCGCGACGAGGTGCGGCAGAACCACATGACGCCCGGCGACTTCTCGTCCGCCGCGCCCGGCCACGACCTCGTACGCCCCGCCCGCACGGATGTGCAGGTGCTCGGCCCGGACGGGCATGTCGTCGACGCGGGCAGTCCGGGGCTGCCGGTCACCGGCACCGACGCGCGGATCGCCGCCGAGGCGCTGTCCGGGCAGGTGGCCGAGCACAAGGACGTCGACGTGGGCAGCGACGTCTACCGCGTCGCCACCGTCTCCCTCGGCGGCGGGCGCGGTGCGGTGCAGGTCGCGCAGGAGTTCAGCGACGTCGAGGACCTGTTGCGGGCGCTCCAGCAGCGGACGCTGCTGCTGATGGCCGCCGTGGTGGTCGGCGCCGGGCTGTTCGGCTGGTGGCTGGCCCGGCGGATCACGCGCCGCCTGGTCGTGCTGACCGACGCTGCCGAGGACGTCGCCCGCACCCGCCGGCTGGGCATCCAGGTGCCGGTGGCCGGTCATGACGAGGTGGGCCGGCTCGGCCGGGCCTTCGACCGCATGCTGGGCCGGCTCGCGCAGTCCGAGGAGGACCAGCGCCGGCTGGTCCAGGACGCGGGCCACGAGCTGCGCACGCCGCTGACCTCGCTGCGCACGAACATCTCCCTGCTGCGAAGGATCGACGAACTCCCGCCGAAGGCCCGCGAGGAGCTGGTCGCCGACCTGGGCCAGGAGGCCCGGGAGCTGACCGACCTGGTCAACGAGCTGGTGGATCTCGCGGCCGGACAGTCCGACACCGAGCCGCCGCGCCGGGTGGACCTCGCCGACATCGCCGAGGAGGTGGCGGGGGTGGCCCGGCGCCGCAGCGGCCGGGAGATCCTGCTGCGCGCGAGCGGCGACACCACGACCGACGGACGGCCCGGGATGCTGACCCGGGCGCTGTCCAACCTCGTCGAGAACGCGGTGAAGTTCGACCAGGGCGGCCGGGCACCCGTCGATATCGTCGTCGCCGGACCCGCCCGGCCCGGCACGATCCGGGTCGAGGTGCTGGACCGCGGCCCCGGCATCAGCGACCGCGACC
>NZ_JBEXSH010001314.1:0-1702 GCF_040613555.1 Streptomyces sp. NPDC006265 | reverse complement strand
GGCTAGTGGGGGTACCCCCTGCTCGAGCGGAGTCGAGAGCGCGGGGGAGCGTGCCGGGCGTCGTGACGGGGCGAACGTTGCCTGCCGCGGCACTAGCTAGGGTGCGTCGCGGTCTTCTTGCGGGCGCGGTACGCGGCTGCCTTGATCTTGTTGCCGCAGGAGTCCATCCCGCACCACTGGCGCCGCATGCCCCGTGAGCGGTCGACGTAGGTGCGGGTGCACTCCGGGTTGCCGCACTCCTTGAGCAGGGGCACGTCCGGGCCGCTCAGGAGCTCGACGGCGTGTCGCGCCACCAGGGAGAGGGCCTCGTCCGGCGTCGCCTGCGTCCAGCGCCCCGACGGGGTGAGCTGAGGCACGGCGGGCGGCGTGCGGGCCGCGTTGTTCACGACGGTCAGCGCCGCCCCGTCGTACTCCTCCCCGAGTCGGCGGGCGGTGATGAGCCGGTAGACCGCCTCCCGTACGGCCCTCGCCCGCTCGACGTCGCTCTCCTGGCCCGGGGAGACCGCGTCGACCAGCCCGGACTCCACATACCAGGCGTTCAGCCGGTCCGGCGTCACGAACATCTCGAAGCGCACCGAACGGCGGGCTCGGAGGGTGGCGGCGAAGTCGAGCGCCGGGTTTCCGCAGACGAAGACATGGCCGAGGTTCACGTCACCATTCTGACCGGTGACCATTCCCTCGGCAAGCCTCAGAGGCGGTCGGCGACGATGACGGCCTGCGCGAAGGCGGCCGGCGCCTCCTGAGGCACGTCGTGCCCGATGCCCGGCAGGGTGCGGTGCTCGTAGGGCCCGGTGAACCTGTCTCGTTACGAGGTGCCGCCGCCCGGAGCGGTGAAGGGGCCCCGTTCGGCGTCGAGCGTGACGGCGGGGGACCCCCGGCGACCCCCTGCCGCGCCGCGCGCGGGTCAACGGCCGCCCCACTCCAGCTGTTCGATCGTTCGCGCAGCTCTACGTCAGGATACGTACGGAGCGTCGGCGGGCGCGGTGTCGGGCCGGGCGCGGCCGGGGGTCAGGCGGCGGTAGGCGGCGCGGGCGTGGAGGACACGGGCCAGGGCCGTGCCGGTGAGGGCGGCGGTGAGCAGGCAGGCCAGCCAGCTGGTGTCGCGGTGCCCGGCCCAGGTGAGGGTGCCGGCGGGCGGTATGGCGAAGCCGTTGAGGAACATCCAGCACAGCAGGGCCGTCCCGGGGGCGGCCGTGAAGCGTGCGCACAGACCCAGCAGGGCGGCCAGCAAGGACAGCGCGGACAGGGCCAGTTCCGGTCGGCCGGGCCCCACCACGGTGTTGAACAGCGCCACCAGCACCAGTGCGCCGCCGCCGGCCCCGGCCCAGACCAGCGGCGTGGCCACGGGCTGCGGTACGGGTCTGGCTCCGGCGCCCAGGAGCTTCCACTCGATCACGCTGGCGCTTCCTTCCGGTCCTCCTGGACGAATTCCCCCCTGGTCTCCCCTACCGGCTCCCGGGGTGCTCGCCAGAGTGCCAGCAAGCCCACGCCCGGGAAACAGCCAATCCGGACAGCCACGCCGAGCGTCCAGGACCTCCGGCCGGGGCGCGACAGCGTCCCAACGGTGGGACGGCCGCGCCTCCTTGGGCAGCTGGGCGAAGCGGACGGCAGTCGGCGTCCGGCGGACGGGACGCGGTGCCCCGCGCGGCACGGCGCCGCCGGCGCCCGGCCGGCGGGTCATCGTCAGGGCCCTCCCGGCGGG
>NZ_JBEXSH010001313.1:0-1703 GCF_040613555.1 Streptomyces sp. NPDC006265 | reverse complement strand
GCGCCGTAGCCCAGCGAGGGCGGGATCACCAGCAGCACGCGGTCGCCCACGTGCTTGCCGACGTGGCCCTTGTCCCTTCGCCCGCCGCTACGACAACTTCATCGACGGCGACTGGACAGCGCCCGTCGAGGGCCGGTACTTCGAGAATCCGACGCCCGTGACCGGCAAGGTCTTCTGCGAGGTCGCCCGTTCCACGGCGGCCGACGTCGACCTCGCCCTTGACGCCGCGCACCGGGCGGCCGACCAGTGGGGCCGCACGTCCACGACGGAACGCGCGAACATCCTCAACAGGATCGCGGACCGCATCGAGCAGAACCTGGAGAAGATCGCGGTCGCCGAGACATGGGAGAACGGCAAGCCGGTCCGCGAGACCCTGGCCGCCGACATCCCGCTGGCCGTGGACCACTTCCGGTACTTCGCCGGAGTCGTCCGCGCCCAGGAGGGCAGCATCGCGGAGATCGACGCCGACACGGTCGCGTACCACTTCCACGAGCCGCTGGGCGTGGTCGGCCAGATCATCCCGTGGAACTTCCCCGTCCTCATGGCCACATGGAAGTTGGCTCCCGCCCTGGCCGCGGGCAACTGCGTCCTCATCAAACCGGCCGAGCAGACCCCGGTCAGCCTGCTCTACGTGATCGACCTCATCGCCGACCTGCTCCCGCCGGGCGTGGTCAACGTCGTCAACGGCTTCGGCGTCGAGGCGGGCAAGCCGCTGGCCTCCAGCCCGCGGGTGGCGAAGGTGGCGTTCACGGGTGAGACGACCACCGGCCGTCTGATCATGCAGTACGCGAGCGAGAACATCATTCCCGTCACCCTGGAACTGGGCGGCAAGAGCCCGAACATCTTCCTGCCCGACGTCATGGCCGCCGACGACGACTTCCTCGACAAGGCGGTCGAGGGTTTCGTGATGTTCGCCCTCAACCAGGGCGAGGTCTGCACCTGCCCGTCGCGCGCGCTCATCCCCTCGTCCATCTACGACGACTTCATGGCCCGCTGCGTCGAACGCACCCGGGCCATCGTCGGCGGCGACCCGCTGGACCCGGCCACCATGATCGGCGCGCAGGCGAGCAACGACCAATACGAGAAGATCCTCTCCTACCTCGACATCGGCAGGAAGGAGGGCGCCGAGGTCGTCACGGGCGGCAACCCCCGCGCGGTGCCGGGCCTGGAGGGCGGCTACTACATCGAGCCGACCATCTTCCGGGGCACCAACGACATGAGGATCTTCCAGGAGGAGATCTTCGGCCCGGTCGTCTCGGTCACGACGTACGACTCGGTCGACGAGGCCCTGAAGATCGCCAACGACACGCTGTACGGCCTCGGGGCCGGCGTCTGGACCCGCGACGGAAACACGGCCTACCGCCTGGGCCGCGAGATCAAGGCGGGCCGCGTCTGGACCAACTGCTACCACGCGTACCCGGCCCACGCGGCGTTCGGCGGCTACAAGAAGTCCGGGATGGGCCGCGAGACGCACAAGATGATGCTGGATCACTACCAGCAGACGAAGAACCTGCTGGTGAGCTACTCGGCGAAGAAGCTGGGCTTCTTCTAAAGGGCACACGAAAGGCGCCTGACCTGGTCTTTCACCCGTCAGGCGCCGTTCCTGGACTGACGCGGGCCCCCTCCCGCATGGACTCCTCAATACGGCGATCGGCCTAGCCCCGGGCCCCGTCCAGGAACGTGGCGTAAGGGCGGAAGAGGAC
>NZ_JBEXSH010001312.1:0-1706 GCF_040613555.1 Streptomyces sp. NPDC006265 | reverse complement strand
GCCGCTCCCCCTGCGGTCCTCGCGTCACCGCGCGCACGAGCAGGTCACCGCCGACGAACGCGCCGCGCCAGGACGCGCCGAGCCCGCCGAACAGCTCGTCGCGGTCGCCCCGGGAGCGGGGCGCGCCGTGGCCGACCTTGAACGCGCGGATCTGTGGGGCGAGCCGGTCGTACGTCGCCCGGTCGTCCGTGGACAGCGTGGCGACCAGCGAGCCGTTGGAGACGTTCATCGCGGCCAGCAGCTCCGCCTCCGTGTCGACCAGGACGATCGTGTCGACCGGGCCGAACGGCTCCGCGTGGTGCAGCGGAGAGGACGAGGGCGGGTTGAGGAGTGTGACCGGCTGAACGTAGGCGGAGGTGTCCTGGCCGGGCAGGAAGCGGGCGTCCTCGGGCGTGGCACGGTGCAGCGGTACGGCGCCGCGCTCGATCGCCTGGGCGACCTGGTCCTGCAGCTCCTTCGCCTTGGCCGCATTGATCACCGGCCCGAAGTCCAGCTGCGGGTACGGGTCGTCGGGCTGCTCCACGGCGAGCGGATGTCCGACCCTGAGCGTGCGCACCGCCGGGAGGTACGCCGCCAGGAACGCGTCGAACAGGTGCCGCTGGACGACGAAGCGCGGGTACGCCGTGCAGCGCTGCTTGCCGTAGTCGAAGAGCTTGGGGATCACCGCGGTGAGCGTGTCCCAGTCCGAGTAGTTCCAGATGCCCCAGGTGTTGAGTCCTTCCTGTTCGAGTACGTGTCGTTTGCCGAGGTCGGCGACGGCCGTGGCGACGGCGGCTCCGGTGTCGCGGCCGCCGACGAAGGAGACGCAGCCGATCTCGGGTGCCCGCACCAGCGCCTGCGACAGCTCACCTCCGCTGCCGCTGACGAGGGTCACGGGAACTCCCTCGCGGGCGGCGAGGGCACAGGCCAGGGTCAGACAGGCGACACCGCCGTCGGTCGGGGTCTTGGCGATGACCGCGTTGCCTGCCAGTGCCTGGACCAGCAATGCGTGAACGAGCACGCTCATCGGGTAGTTCCAGCTGGCGATGTTGGACACGGGGCCGTCCAGCGGGGAGCGGCCGGCGAGCATCGGTTCGACACCGTCGACGTACCAGCGGACCCCGTCGATGGCCCGGTCGACGTCCGCCTGGGCGAGCCGCCAGGGCTTGCCGATCTCCCAGACGAGCAGGAGCGCCAGCAGGCCGCGGTGTTCGGTGAGGGCGTCCAAAGTGGCCGCCACCCGGGCCCGGCGTTCCTCCAGGGGGAGGTGACGCCAGGCGCGGTGCTGGTCGAGTGCGGCGCACACGGCCCGGTGGGCGGTGGTTCGGTCCAGGCGGGGCGGGCCGGCGATCGGGCTGCCGTCGACGGGGCTGACGGCGGGCAGGGCCCGGCCGTCCTCCTGCCAGGCGCCGTTCCAGAGGTTGAGGACCCGGTCGTCGCGGAAGGCCTCGGGGGCGACGGCGAGACAGCGCCGCCACGCGTCGGGCCAGGACGTGCCGGTCTTGAGGGTGAGGGTGGGTGCCATGGGGTTGCTCCGCTCTCGGTGCACAGTCGGGGGCGGGGAATGCGGCGCGGGGTGGCCCGGTGATCGGCCGGGGAAGGCGTTGGGGGCCCTCCCCGGCAGTCGGCCAGGGCCTCGGTGCGGGTGGCCAGCAGTCGGCCAGGGACTCGGTGCGGGCGGGCCGGCCGTCGGCCAAGGAATCGGTGCGGGCGGGCCGGCCGTCGGC
>NZ_JBEXSH010001311.1:0-1709 GCF_040613555.1 Streptomyces sp. NPDC006265 | reverse complement strand
GGAGGCCGCCGCACGGCTGGTCGCGGAGCGCGGCGCGGAGGCCGTCACGATGGAGGCGGTGGCCGCCGAGGCCTGTGTCGGCAAGGGCACGGTCTTCCGCAGATTCGGCGACCGCACCGGCTTGCTGACGGCCCTGCTGGACCACTCCGAGAAGACGTTCCAGGCCGCGTTCCTCGGCGGCCCGCCGCCGCCCGGGCCCGGGGCGCCGCCCGTGGAGCGGCTGCGGGCGTTCGGCTGCGCGATGCTGCGCCGCTCGACCGACGAGCTCGAGCTGCAGCTGGCCGCCGAGCCCGGTGCGAGCCGCCGCTACGTCGTCCCCGCCCGCCGTGTGCTGCGGCACCACATCGAGATGTTGCTGCGGCAGGCGGTCCCCGAAGCGGACTGCGAGCTCCTCTCCCACACGCTGATGGGGCAGCTGGACCCGGCCCTCGTACACCACCTCACCAGGCAGTGCGGCATACCGCTGTCCCGCCTCGAAGCTGCGTGGACCGACCTGGTCGACCGGGTGACAGGCACGGGCGCCACCCGCTGAGAGTCCTCCGCCGCACCCCGTGAGCGCTCACGGGTTCGTCACAACTCCCCCGCCGGAAGCGCGCATTGGGGCTTCTGCCAAGATGCCGTACGTCATGGTGCAGATACCGAAAACGCCCGCGCCCCCGTCCCCCGCACCGTCGCGCTCCGTGCCTACGAGCGCCGATGTGGCCCGCCTGGCCGGCGTCTCGCGCGCGACCGTCTCCTACGTCCTCAACAACACCAGCGCCGTACGCATCAGCGAACCCACCCGCCGCCGTGTGCACGAGGCCGCCAGGGAACTCGGATACGTACCGCACGCCGCGGCCCGCAGCCTGCGCGCCGGACACAGCCGGATGGTCCTCATCCCCGCGCCGACCTTCCCCGTCGGCCCGCTCTACAACCGGTTCCTCACCGACCTCCAGGGATCGCTCGGCGGCCTGGACTACACGGTCGTGCAGTACGGCACCGGCGGCCCGCACGGCGACGAAGCAGCCCGCGCCTGGGCCGAGTTGAGGCCCGTGGCCGTGCTGGTGCCCGGCTCCGGTCTCGGCCCGCGCGGAGTGGCGGTGCTCAAGCGCTCGGGAGCCCGGGCCGTGGTCACCCTCGGCCCCGAGACCATCGAGGGCGCGCACGCGCTGCTCATGGACCACGACGTCGTCGGCCACAGCGCCGGCGCCCACCTCTACGACCGCGGCCGGCGCCGGATCGGCGTCGTCGTCCCGCAGGAACCCGGCCTCGATGCGTTCTCCGCGCCCCGCCTCGACGGTGTGCGCCAGTCGGTGCGCGGCACGGACGCCACGGTGACCGAACTGCCCCTCGCCTACGACGAGCAGGCCGCGGCGCGCCTGGCCGCCCGCTGGCGCACCCTCGGCCTGGACGCGGTGTTCACCTACAACGACGAGTACGCGATGCTGCTGATGCGCGCCCTGCTGGACGAAGGCATCCGCATCCCCGAGGAGACCGCCGTGATCGGCGCCGACGACCTGGTGCTCGGGCGGCTGCTGCGGCCCCGGCTGAGCACGGTCCACCTGCGGCTGCCCTGCGGCCGTGAACTGGCCGAACTGGTCGACCGCGCGGTGCGCAAGCCCACCACCGAGCCCGAGACGCACAAGGTGCTGGGGGCGACGGTGCTGCACCGCGAATCGAGTTGACCCGGCGCGGCACGAGGGGCGCGGCACGACCGGCCGGCACACGGC
>NZ_JBEXSH010001310.1:0-1711 GCF_040613555.1 Streptomyces sp. NPDC006265 | reverse complement strand
GCCCGCTTGATTCCGGTCAACCGGCCTCGGGAGCGGGCTCCTTGAGCTCCTCGAACCCCTCGAGGTCCTTGAGATCCTCGGACTCCTTGGGCTTCTGAGCCGGGATGCCCGGCGCCGGCGCCTCAATGCCGGTCTCGCCGCTGACGTCCTTCTCGCCCTCGTCCGGCGTGGAGGCGTCCTCCCCGTCCAGCGTCCGCCTCGCCCGGTCGATGTCCAGGGCCCCCTCCCAGCGGGACACCGCGAAGACTGCGACGCAGTTGCCGAGCAGGTTCGTGACGACGCGCATCGAGTCCATGATGCGGTCCACGCCGAGCAGCAGCGCGACCGCTCCGGCGGGGATCGCCCCCAGGGACGAGGCGGTCGCGGACAGGGCGAGGAACGCCGAACCGGGGATGCCCGCCATGCCCTTGCTGGTCAGCATCAGCACCAGTACGACGGTGATCTGCTGACCGAGACTCAGATCCACCCCCACCGCCTGGGCGATGAACAGCGTGCCGATGGACAGGTAGAGCGAGGCGCCGTCGAGGTTGAAGGAGTAGCCGGTGGGGAGCACCAGCCCCACGGCGTCGTCGCGGGCACCGGCCCGGCGCAGCTTCTGCATCACCCGCGGCATGACCGACTCGGTGGACGCGGTGCCGAGCGCGAGCAGCATCTCCTCGCGGATGTACCGCAGGAACTTCCAGAGGCTGAGGCCGGTCACCAGCTTCAACGCGACGGCCAGCAGCGCGACGAACAGGGCCGCGGCCACGTAGCAGAGCACGATGAGCTTGGCGTACGTCCGCATCACACCCAGGCCGTAGTTGCCGACCAGGTGGGCCATCGCACCGAACACCGCGAGCGGGGCCAGCCGCATGATGAAGCCGACGACCGCGAAGACGATCTCTTGGGCCTGCTCGATCGCGGGCAGGATCTTCGGCACCTCGGTGTGCCCGAGGTGCAGCAGAGCGGCGCCCACCAGGCAGGCCAGGATGAGAACTTGGAGCAGTTCGTTCTCGGCGAAGGATCCGATGAAACTCTGCGGCAACGCGTTCAGGATGAACTCGGTCGTCGTGGGCAGATGCCCTCCGCCCGTCGTCTCCTGCACCGCCGCGGCGTCGAGCGAGGAGGGGTCGACGTTCATGCCCTTGCCCGGGCCGACGACGTTGGCTGTGACAAGACCGATGACCAGGGCGGCCGTCGAGGCGATCTCGAACCAGATGAGGGCCTTGACCCCGATCCGGCCGAACGCCTTCAGGTCACCGGCCTTGGCGATGCCGACGACGACCACACAGAACACCAGTGGCGAGATCACGGTCTTGATGAGCCGGGTGAAACCGTCGCCGAGCGGTTGGAGAGCCGTGGCCGTGTCCGGCCACAGCTTTCCGACGACGATTCCGAGGACGAGCGCGCAGGTGACCTGCGCGAAAAGCGAGGTGTGTAGAGTGCGTGCGACGCGTCGCGCGAGGGACGGTACGGACGGGGGCACGAAGCCTCCTAGAGGGACGGGACGCACAGAAGCCGGAGGGGGCTTCTGTGATATGGAAAGCGATTTCCGTTTCCGACACTCTGGAGGCTGCCTTGATCGCGCACAAGACCGCAGCGTTGCAGCCAAGTAAAAGCGTCATAAGTGGCTCATGGGCCTGCACGCGCGCTGTCTGCGGCTGAGCACGCTCATGGACGAGAACATGCTGGTGGCGAGCGGACCGGAGGCCACCGAGGACCTCTTCAGCAC
>NZ_JBEXSH010001309.1:0-1715 GCF_040613555.1 Streptomyces sp. NPDC006265 | reverse complement strand
AGCGAGTCCATGGAGAACGCTTTGGGGCGCTCCGGGGTGTCGTAGAACTCCATCGGCTTGCGCTCGCTGCTGAGGCCAGTCTGGTCTCCGGCGGGCCGCGGCGGCTGCTGGTGTGGAGCGAGCGCTGGCGTGCGACCGTGCTGTCCACACCGCCGACCCGGCCGCCCGCCGACCCGGAGCTGCTCAGCGGCATGACGGCCTTCCGTGAGATCGCCTCGCGTGCGGAGGCCGCCCGGATGGACGGTCGGCCGGTCCCGGCGCTGGAGCGCGAACAGCGGCGCCTGGAGCGGGAGATCCGCTCCCGCACGCTGCACATGAGGGGCGAGGCGCCCGGCAACGGGGACCGGTTCGACGTCGGCCGGCTGCTGGAGCGGCTGGGCGACGAGGTCCTGTTGGTGGAGCTGGCCGTCCTGGACGGGCGGGTGCAGGTCCTGCTGTGCGGGCGGGGGCGGGTGCGCCGGTTCGAGGCCGGGCTGCTCGCCGAGGCCGAGACCGAGGCCGAGCATGTGCAGGCGGGGCTGCGACGGCTGGCCCACCCCGGGGCGGAGGCCCGGCTTCCGGTGGTGGAGGCGGCGGGGCGGCGGCTGGAGGAGCTGCTCCTCGGACCGGCCGCGGCGCAGCTGGGCGGGGGCCCGGTGGTGATCGTGCCGCCGGGTCGGCTGCACCGGGTGCCGTGGGCGCTGCTGCCGTCGCTGCGGGAACGGGTGCTCAGCGTGTCGCCGTCGGCGGGCAGCTGGCTGCGGGCCCGGGAGACGGCGCCGCCGCCGGAGGGCTGCCATGTGCTGGTGCGCGGCCCGGGCCTGGCGACCGGCGGCGCCGAGGTGCCCGAGCTGGCCGCCCGGTACGGCTGTGCGACGGTGCTGGAGGAGGACGAGGCGCGGGTGCCGCGGGTGCTGGAGGAGCTGGACGGGACGGCGCTGGCGCACATTGCCGCGCACGGCACGTTCCGCGCGGACAGTCCGCTGTTCTCGTCCCTGCGGATGGCCGACGGGCCGATCGTCGTGCACGACTTCGAGCGGCTGGACCGCAGCCCGTACCGGATCATCCTGTCCTGCTGCGATACCGCCCGGCTCGCCTCCGTCGGCGCCGACGAACTGCTCGGCCTGGTCACGGCGTTGCTGCCGCTCGGCACGGCCGGGGTGGTGGCGTGCAGCGCGCCCGTGAACGACGCCGCGGTGGTACCGCTGATGCTCGCGCTGCACAAGGGCCTCGACGCCGGCCTGTCCCTGGCGGAGGCGCTCCGGGATGCCCGGGCGGCCCTGCCGGGCGACGCACTGCACCAGGCCACGGGGTGGGCGTTCTCGGCGTTCGGGGCGGCCTGACCGGGGCCCCGCCGTCCGGTCGGCCCGCCCCGGCGCGACCGGTAGGGGTGACCTGACCCGGTCTCGCTGCTCGCTGGGGGCGTCTGACCCGGCCTCACTGCCCGTGGAGGGGGCAGCCTCACTGCTCGGTGGGGGCGGTCCGACCCGCTCCCACCGACCGGTGGGGACAGCCTGACGCGGTCTCGCTGCCCGGCGGAGGCAGCCTGACCCCTCTCGCTGCCCGGGGGCCTGGCATCACGGTTCGGGATGGCCGCCCCAGTCCCCCTGCCCAGGGTGGCCGACCCCGGTCTCTCCGTGGGCTCGGCCCGGTCCCGCTGTTCGGCATGGGCCGCGCTGCCCGGTCCCACTGTTCAAGAGGGCCCGCCCCGGGCCCGTCCTCGTGGCGGCCTGACC
>NZ_JBEXSH010001308.1:0-1726 GCF_040613555.1 Streptomyces sp. NPDC006265 | reverse complement strand
GTACTCCGCCCTCGGAGTTAGTCTCTCGTCGGCGAGCACGCGGCGGGCGAGCCGGCTGACGATGGCCGGCTCCGACAGCAGGTGCCGGCTCGCGGGCTCCAGGCGGCCCCGGGAGGCGTGCACCATGCCCATCGAGTCCTCGACCGTCACGAATTGCTCGCCGCCGCCCTGGACATCGCGCTCGGTACGGCCCAGCGTCGGCAGGATCAGGGCCCGCGCGCCCGTGACCGCGTGCGAACGGTTCAGCTTCGTCGACACGTGCACGGTCAGCCGGGCCCGGCGCATGGCCGCCTCGGTGACGTCCGTGTCGGGGGACGCCGAGACGAAGTTGCCGCCCATGGCGAAGAAGATCTTCGCCTCGCCGTCGCGCAGGGCGCGGATGGCGCGCACGACGTCATAGCCGTGTTCACGCGGGGGTGCGAAGCCGAACTCCCTCTCCAGGGCGTCCAGGAACGCCGGGGAGGGCCGCTCGAAGATGCCCATCGTGCGGTCGCCCTGCACGTTCGAATGCCCGCGCACCGGGCACACGCCCGCGCCCGGACGGCCGATGTTTCCGCGCAGCAGGAGGAAGTTGACGACTTCCCGGATCGTGGGGACGGAGTGCTTGTGCTGGGTGAGGCCCATCGCCCAGCACACGATGGTGCGTTCGGAGGCCAGGACCATCCGCAGGGCCTTCTCGATGTCCTCCCGGTGCAGGCCGGTCGCCGCGAGCGTCTCGTCCCAGTCGGCGGCGCGGGCGGACTCGGCGAACTCCTCGTAGCCGTGCGTGTGCTCACGCACGAACGCCTCGTCGACCGCGCCGTCCGTCTCCAGGATCAGCTTGTTCAGCAGGCGGAACAGGGCCTGGTCGCCACCGATGCGGATCTGCAGGAACAGATCCGTGAGCGCGGCGCCCTTGACCATGCCCTGCGGGGTCTGCGGGTTCTTGAAGCGCTCCAGCCCCGCCTCGGGCAGCGGGTTGACGCTGATGATCTGCGCGCCGTTGTCCTTGGCCTTCTCCAGCGCGGACAGCATGCGCGGGTGGTTCGTCCCCGGGTTCTGCCCGGCGACGATGATCAGGTCCGCCTTGTAGAGGTCCTCCAGCAGGACACTGCCCTTGCCGATGCCGATCGTCTCCGACAGGGCCGAGCCGGACGACTCGTGACACATGTTCGAGCAGTCCGGCAGATTGTTCGTGCCGAGCTCGCGGGCGAACAGCTGGTAGAGGAACGCGGCCTCGTTGCTCGTACGGCCGGAGGTGTAGAACAGGGCCTCGTCCGGGGACGCGAGCGCGGCGATCTCCTCGCCGATGATGTCGAAGGCGCGCTCCCAGGTGACCGGCTCGTAGTGCGAGCCGCCCTCGGGGAGGTACATGGGGTGGGTGAGCCGGCCCTGCTGCCCCAGCCAGTAGCCGCTGCGGCCGGCCAGGTCGGCGACCGGGTGCGCGGCGAAGAACTCGGGGCTGACCCGGCGCAGGGTGGCCTCCTCGGCCACGGCCTTCGCGCCGTTCTCGCAGAACTCCGCCTTGTGCCGGTGCTCCGGCTCGGGCCAGGCGCAGCCCGGGCAGTCGAACCCGTCCTTCTGGTTCACGCTCAGCAGCGTCAGCGCGGTGCGCTTCACGCCCATCTGCTGCTGGGCGATCCGCAGCGTGTGCCCGATGGCCGGCAGCCCCGCGGCCGCGTGCTTCGGCCCGGCGACCTGCGGCGCGTCCTGAACCGGATCGCTCTTGGGCGGCTTCGACGCCATC
>NZ_JBEXSH010001307.1:0-1733 GCF_040613555.1 Streptomyces sp. NPDC006265 | reverse complement strand
TGAGGTGGCCGGGGTCGGACCGGTGCGTCTGCCGCTGCGCGCGCCGCAGGTGAAGAAGCTGATCGCGGTGGCGCGCCCGGCACTGTTCGGCCGGGCCAGCTCCCGCTCGGCCGGCAGCCGCTCTCCCCCCGGTACCAGCCCCAGCCGTACGACCTGGAGGATCTGCTCCAAAGCCTCCTCGAAGCCGTTGCCCGCGCGCACCGGCCGCAGCACCGGCGTCAGCCCGTCCCGCACCTCACCGCCACCCGCTTCCTCCGACATGTGGCCGCACCCCCTTCCCAAGCAATGGTTCTCCGCAATACCTTATGGCTCCCGGCGGATCCAGGCAGCGGATCCAAGGAGCCTAGGAGGCCTTCCCGTGGCAGACCGCACACCCCCGTTGAGCGTCGAGGAACTGCACACCCTCGTCGCCGGCGGTGAGATCGACACTGTCGTCCTGGCCTTCCCCGACATGCAAGGGCGGCTCCAGGGCAAGCGGTTCGCCGCACGCTTCTTCCTCGACGAGGTCCTCCAGCACGGCACCGAGGGCTGCAACTACCTGCTCGCCGTCGACACCGAGATGAACACGGTCGACGGCTACGCCATGTCCTCCTGGGACCGCGGCTACGGCGACTTCGCCATGCACCCCGACCTCACCACCCTGCGCCGCGTCCCCTGGAACGCGGGCACGGCCATGCTCCACGCCGACCTCGCCTGGAGCGACGGCTCCCCGGTCGTCGCCGCCCCCCGGCAGATCCTGCGCCGCCAGTTGGAGCGCCTGGCCGAACTCGGCTACACCGCCCAGGTCGGCACCGAGCTGGAGTTCATCGTCTTCAAGGACACCTACGAACAGGCCTGGGACGCCGGCTACAAGGGCCTCACCCCGGCCAACCAGTACAACATCGACTACTCCGTCCTCGGTACCGGCCGCATCGAGCCCCTGCTGCGCCGCATCCGCAACGAGATGGCGGGCGCCGGCCTCACCGTCGAGTCCGCCAAGGGCGAGTGCAACCCCGGCCAGCACGAGATCGCCTTCCGCTACGACGAGGCCCTGGTCACCTGCGACCAGCACTCCGTCTACAAGACCGGCGCCAAGGAGATCGCCGCCCAGGAGGGCATGTCGATCACCTTCATGGCCAAGTACAACGAGCGCGAGGGCAACTCCTGCCACATCCACCTCTCGCTCGCCGACGCCGACGGCACCAACGCCATGGCCGGCGACCTCGAAGGCGGCATGTCCGAGGTCATGCGGCACTTCCTCGCCGGACAGCTCGCCGCCCTGCGCGACTTCTCCCTCCTCTACGCCCCCAACATCAACTCCTACAAACGGTTCCAGCCCGGCTCCTTCGCCCCGACCGCCGTCGCCTGGGGCCAGGACAACCGCACCTGCGCCCTGCGCGTGGTCGGCCACGGCCGCTCCCTGCGCTTCGAGAACCGCCTGCCCGGCGGCGACGTCAACCCCTACCTCGCCGTCGCCGGACTGGTCGCGGCCGGACTGCACGGCATCGAGCAGAAGCTGGAGCTGCCCGAGCCCTGCCCCGGCAACGCCTACGCCGCCGACCTCGACCACGTCCCCACCACCCTGCGCGAGGCCGCCGAGCTCTGGGAGAACAGCCCCGTCGCCCGGGCTGCCTTCGGCGACGAGGTCGTCGCGCACTACCGCAACATGGCGCGCGTCGAACTGGACGCCTTCGACGCCGCGGTGACCGACTGGGAGCTGCGCCGCTCCTTCGAACGCATGTGAGCCCTTTGTG
>NZ_JBEXSH010001306.1:0-1735 GCF_040613555.1 Streptomyces sp. NPDC006265 | reverse complement strand
GTACGTCTGGAACGACCGGCATCCGGCGCGGGTCGGCGTGCTGCCCCGCAGGGACGGCCCCTCCAGCTGCTGGAGCAGCGGGTCGGGGGCGTGTGAGGCGAAGTAGTCGCCGGGCAGGAGCAGCACCGGCAGCCGGTTGATCGTCGCCAGGGCGGCGCCGGTGACCAGGTTGGTGGCGCCCGGGCCGATCGAGGTCGTCACCGCCTGCGCGGACAGGCGGTCGAGCTGCCGGGCGTAGCCGACGGCCGCGTGCACCATGGACTGCTCGTTGCGGCCCTGATGGAACGGCATGACGTGCTCGCCCGCCTCCAGGAGCGCCTGGCCGACCCCGGCGACGTTGCCATGGCCGAAGATGCCCCAGGTCCCGGCGATCAGCCGGCGGCGCACGCCGTCGCGCTCGGTGTACTGGACGGACAGGAACCGGACCAGCGCCTGGGCGGTCGTCAGTCTGCGGGTGGGGGCACTCATACGGAGGTCTCCGGGGCGGTGTAGAGGGGGAGCCGGGGATCGACCGGCTGGTCCGGCCAGGTGTCGCGGACCCAGGCGTGGTCGGGGTGGTCGCAGATCAGCCAGGCGCGCTCGGCCTCCGGGCCCGCCATGACGTTGAGGTAGTACATGTGGTGGCCGGGCGTGGCCATCGACGGCCCGTGCCAGCCGTCCGGGATCAGGACGACGTCGCCGCCGCGCACCTCCGCCAGCACGTCGGTGTCCCGCCCCGGGCCGGAGGGGGAGACGCGCTGGTAGCCGAGACCGGGGATGCCGTCGTGGCCGGCGAACTCGAAGTAGTAGATCTCCTCCAGCACGGACTCCTCGCCCGGCCGGTGCTCGTCGTGCTTGTGCGGCGGGAACGACGACCAGTTGCCGCCCGGGGTGATCACCTCGACCGCGATGAGCTTGTCGCACTCGAAGACCCCGGCCGCGCCGAAGTTGTTGACCTGCCGGGAGCAGTTCCCCGTGCCCCGCAGCTCCACCGGCACCTCGGACGCCGGGCCGTAGCGCGCGGGCAGCCGTCGCGTGCAGCGCGCACCGGTCAGCGCGAACCGGCCGCCGCCGGCCGACGTCACGCTCGCGCGGGCGTCGCGCGGCACGTACGCGAAGTCGCTGACGCCGCTGAAGACGTCGGCGCGGCCCTGGAGTTCGAACGTCTCCTGGCCGAAGTCGTCCGCCGCGGCGACCGTGCAGCCGCCGCTCAGCGGGACGACGATCCACTCGCTGTCGCCGGTGTCGAAGGAGTGTGTGCCGCCGGGCGGCAGCTCCAGGACTCGCAGGCCGGCGTGGCCCCAGCCGGCCTTCTCGGGCGTGACGTCGACGGCGTAGGGGCCGCCGAGGGCCTTGCCGGCGGGAAGGTGGTACGTCATTGCATCCTCCGGATCACAGCAGACCGACGGCCGTGTCCACGGCCTCTTCCACGCTGCCCCCGGCCGGGTAGAGCAGCGACCGCCCGACGACCATGCCCTGGACGGTGGGCAGCCGCAGGGCCTTGCGCCAGCGTTCGTAGGCGCCCTCCTGGTCCTCGCCCACCTCGCCGCCGAGCAGCACGACCGGCAGGGTGGAGGTCTCCAGCACCTCGGCCATGTCGTCCGGGTCGTCGGTGACGGGCAGCTTCAGCCACGTGTAGGCGGAGGTGCCGCCGAGCCCGGCGGATAGCAGGCCGCCCGCCGCCCCGGAGCGATCGAACCGAACCGGTGCACGTAACAGTCACACCCAGGAGTGACCGCGGTGGACGCGGGCACAG
>NZ_JBEXSH010001305.1:0-1736 GCF_040613555.1 Streptomyces sp. NPDC006265 | reverse complement strand
GTTCGTCGCCGGGCAGTGGCTGCTGCTGAGCGCGGCCACCGTGGCGACGGTGACGGTGCCTTGGGTGCTGGCGCAGGCACTGGCCCGCGCCCGGACGGACGCCGAACGCGGCGACGCCGGCCGCTTCGCGGTCATCACGAGCACCGGCGGCGGACTCGTCATGGGCAGTGTCGTCGCCGCCGTGGCCACCCGGTTCGCGGGGCCCGCCACCACGCTGGCCCTGGCCCTGAGCACCTTCGTGATCTACACGACCACGGTGACCGCCGGCTGGCTCCAGGGCGGGGAGCGGATGCGGACGCTGTCGCTGCTGCACGTGGCCGAGGTGCTGGTCAAGATGGCGGTCGGGGTGTTCCTGGTCGTGGCCCTCGGACTGGGCGACACCGGAGCTCTGGCTGCCTTCGGGATCGGCGCGTTGCCGTTGCTGCTGTGGTGGCCGTCCCTGCCGAGCGGCAGCGGGCGGCCGTGGCGCAGCGCGTCGGCCAACCGGGACCTGTGGCGCCGGGCGCTCGGCATCGCCCGGCTGCAGGGGATGGTGGCCCTCATGGCCGCGGTCGACGTGGTGCTGGTGACCATGCTGCCCACGGAACCGGCGGAAGCGGCGAGTTACCAGGCGAGCGTCACCCTCTCGCGCGTGCCGCTGTTCGTGGCGAGCGCGGTGTCCTTGGCCTTCTTCCCCGCCCTGTCCCGACGGCGGGCCGGGAGCCGGCTCAGCGCCAGCGCCGTACGGATGTACGTCCTCGTCTCCCTGCCACTCATGGCTTCACTGGCCACTGTGCCGGGCCCCGTCCTGGGCACGGTCTTCCCGGCCGACTACAGCATGATGAGCACGCTGATGGCCTTCACGGCGCTCACCGGTTTCGCCATCGGAGCGGTGAATCTGGCCGTCACCTTCTCCCAGGCCGTGGACGACTATGCCTGTGCGCGCTGGCAGATCGCCGGTCTGGTGGTCTACACACTCGCGCTGCTGGCGGGGTGGCGGATCGACGGTGTCCGGGGCATCGCCGTCGGCGGAGCGCTGGGCGCCGTCGGTGCGCTCGGCCTGCTGCTCGGCCGGCTCGTGCGCCGCCAGGGGACGGCCTTCCTGCGGCACACACCGCTGGTGGAGCCGCTGTTGCTCGCTGCGCTGCTGGTGCTGCTGCGCCCGTTCCCACTGGTGTGGCTGATCGCCGCGACGGTCATCGGGATCCGAGCAGTGGAGCGGTTCCTGCGGCGGCCGGGGGCGCCGGATCCGGCGGAGGACCAGAACGAGGTCACCGTAGGGCACACGTCGGCGGATCGTTCCGCCGGCTCAGAAGAGACGACCACCGAGCGAACGGGCGCAGTCATGACGGATGTGAGAACCGACCGTGCGAACGCCGGTGCCCTGCCCGCGCAGGAGCGCCCCGATCGATTGCTCGTGGAGGCCGTCTGGCGGGGCAACGCCCTTCCGGCCGGTGACACCGCGCTGCGTCGGGCGCTGCGGCTCGCCCGCGACAACCAGGTGGAGGGCCGCCTCGCGCGCGCGTATCCGCGGCAACTGGCGGACGTCGTGGCCGAGGTGGGCACCGCGAACGAACTGTTCCGGGAGAACCTGACGCAGGTGACGGGCCGTCTGTACGCCGCCGGTATTCCCACCGTGCTCATCAAGGCGGACCTGGCCGGCGACTACGTCTACGGCAACTTCGACCTGGTGGTGCCCGACGACCACAACGGCTTCTCCCACCAGGACCCCGGCTTCGTCGACCACGTCCTCAACA
>NZ_JBEXSH010001304.1:0-1737 GCF_040613555.1 Streptomyces sp. NPDC006265 | reverse complement strand
CTCACCTCCGCGGGCCGACGGAGCGGAGTGAAAGGTACCTGCACTCATGCCGGCCAATCAGATCAGCAGGGCGTCGATCCGGGCGCGGGAGAACTCGTTGATCTCCAGGCCCTGGACGATCTCGTACGAGCCGTCCTTGGTGGTGACGGGGAAGGAGGAGATCAGACCCTCCGGGACGCCGTAGGAGCCGTCCGACGGGATGCCCATGGAGACCCAGTCGCCGTCGGCGGTGCCGTTGACCCAGCTGTAGACGTGGTCGATGGCGGCGTTGGCGGCGGACGCGGCCGACGAGGCGCCACGGGCCTCGATGATGGCGGCGCCGCGCTTGGCGACGGTCGGGATGAAGTCGTCGGCCAGCCACTTCTCGTCGTTCACGACCTCGGCGGCGTTCTTGCCGGCGATGGTGGCGTGGAAGATGTCGGGGTACTGGGTGGCGGAGTGGTTGCCCCAGATGGTGAGGCGCTTGATGTCGGCGACCGTCGAGCCCGTCTTCTTCGCGAGCTGGGTCAGCGCGCGGTTGTGGTCCAGGCGGGTCATCGCGGTGAAGCGCTCGGCCGGGACGTCCGGCGCGGCGGCCTGGGCGATGAGGGCGTTGGTGTTGGCCGGGTTGCCGACGACCAGGATCTTGACGTCGTCCGCGGCGTGGTCGTTGATGGCCTTGCCCTGCGGCTTGAAGATGCCGCCGTTGGCCTCCAGCAGGTCGCCGCGCTCCATGCCCTTGGTGCGGGGGCGGGCGCCGACGAGCAGACCGACGTTGGTGCCGTCGAAGGCGACGTTCGGGTCGTCGGTGATGTCGATGCCCTGCAGGAGCGGGAACGCGCAGTCGTCCAGCTCCATGGCCGTGCCCTCGGCCGCCTTCAGGGCCGGCGTGATCTCCAGCAGGCGCAGCTTCACCGGCACGTCCGCGCCGAGCAGCTGACCGGAGGCGATGCGGAAGAGCAGGGCGTAACCGATCTGGCCGGCCGCGCCGGTGACGGTGACGTTCACGGGAGTGCGGGTCATGGCGTTCTCCGTATGACAGCTGGCGGTGGGGCGGGGTCCCTGCCCCGGACGTTTGATCGATCTCTTGGCGTCAAGAGATCCATCCAGCCGTCAGGCTATCGCGCATCCGGGATCCCGGACGTCCGGGTCGGTGTGGCCCGGCCCACAACCCCGTTCCCGCCCGTACGCGCGTTCCCGCCCCCCACGCAAGGGGCGGCCGCCCGTCCGGGAGAGGAGGACGAAGGCGGCCGCCTGGGGGATACCGACCATGCCGGACTCCCGTGGGGGTACGGTTCGCGTGCCCCCGATTCCGGCGGGCATTCCTCCCCTTCGGGCTTTCTTCACCCGGCTCGGGCGAAGCGGTCCGGCGATGGGTGGGACGGACCCGACGACGGGCGGGGCGGCCCGGAGACCGACGGGGCGGCCCGGCGACCAGCCGGTGCGGCCGTCGACCGGCAGAGCGGCCCGCCGACCGGCAGAGCGGTCCATCGACCAGCCGATACAGCCCGCCGACCGGCTGAACAGCCCGCCGACCAGCCGACGCAGCCCGCCGACCAATCGGCGCAACCCGCCAGCCAGCCGATACAGCCGCCAACCGGCAGAGATGTCCATCGACCAACCGATACAGCCGTCAACCGGCTGAACAGCCCGCCGACCAGCCGGTGCAGCCCGCCGACCGGCAGAGCGGTCCGGCCCCCGACGCTGGACCGTCCGTACACGGCCGGGCGAGGCGGAACCAGCCGTCAGCCGAGGAGC
>NZ_JBEXSH010001303.1:0-1738 GCF_040613555.1 Streptomyces sp. NPDC006265 | reverse complement strand
GGGGGGGCCCGCCCCCCCCGGGGGGGGGTGTTAGGACGATAACACCACCCCCCACGGCCCCCCCCCCCGGCGGGGCGCCCGGGGGGGGGCCCCCCCCGCCTCTCCCGCTCCGGAAGGAACCCGCGATGCCGTTTGTGACCGACCGCTACGACCCCTTGGATCCGGAGATCCTGCGCGACCCGTACCCGGCGCTGGCCGAACAGCGCGAGCGTGAGCCGGTGTTCTGGCACGAGGGGATGGACTCGTGGGCGCTGACCCGGTACGCGGACAGCGTGCGGGTACTGCGCGACCACGCGACGTTCGCCCGCGACCCGCGGCGTACAGGGGGCACGGTGCCGGAGCCGTCCTTGAGCGTGCAGACGCTCGATCCGCCGCAGCAGAACGCGGTGCGCTCCCTGTTCATGACCGCGCTGCGCGCCCAGGATCTGACCGGGGTCGAGGACCGGGCCCGCCTCCTGGTGCGCGATCGCCTCGACCAGCTGGCCGACGCCGGCCCGTTCGATGTGGTGGCCGAGATCGCGGTGCCGCTGTCCGTGGCGGTGGTGGCCGATCTGCTGGGTGTCGAGACCCCGCCGTACGGGGAGTTCGCCGCGGCGTCGGACGCGATCATGCGGAGCATGGACGGCGGCCTCAATCCGGCGCTCGTCGAGCCGGGCCGCGTCGCTCGCCAGCAGCTGAGCGACCTGGTGGACTCCTGGTTCGCGTCCTCGGCCCGGCCCGGCCTACTGGCCCGGGTACGGCAGGCCACGGCGGCCGATTCCGGCGCGCTGGCCCTGCTGTACATGAAGAACACGGCGCGGGTGATGTTTCAGGGCGGCTACAGCACGATGGCTGCCGCCGCCGGCAACGCCGTCCACACCCTCCTGACCCACCCCGGTGCCCTGGAGCAGATGCGGGAGCGGGCGCTGCTGGCCACCGGAGTGGACGAGCTGGTGCGCTTCGACGGCCCGGTGCAGGGCACCACCCGCACGGCGGTGCGCTCCTGCCGGATCGGCGGCGTCGACATCAAGGCGGGGCAGAAGATCGTCCCCTTGTTCGCGGCGGCCAACCGCGACCCGGCCGCCTTCGAGCGGGCGGACGATCTGGTGCTGGACCGCACCCCGAACCGCCACCTGGGTTACGGGTGGGGGCCGCACGCCTGCATCGGGACGACCGTCGCCCAGGCGGGTCTGCGCGCCCTTATCGCCGCCCTGAATGACCACCCAGCCCGCCTGGTTGCCGCCGGCGAGGGCGTGCGGCGCCGTACGGCGACTATGCGGGCCTTCGACACCCTGCCCGCTGCCCTGTGCCCCTGACCTCCGCCACCTCGGCTTCGTTGGCCTGCTCACGTCTTGAAGGAGTCCGCTGTGCGCATCCTCGTCGGCAACCACATCGATCCGTCCATCCGCGAGCGCGGCGACATGCGGGCCTGGACGCAGCGCCTGCTCTGGTTCGCCCGCCCCGGTGACCTGCTCATCCTGTGCTGCGAGCCGGACGCGGCGTTCGTCGACTACGCCCTGGCCCACACGGGCGTGAAGCGCGAGGAGCTGACCGTGCTGGCCGCCCCGGCCGGAGCGTGGGGCGACAAGCTGCTCGATCCCGCCTCCTTGACCACGCCCTCGTTCGTGGAACAGGTGCGGGCCGCGCTCGGCCCGGCCGGGGCCGGCGCGGTGCGCGAGGTGTTCGCGCTGTGGCCGTCGTCCGCCGTGGCCCGACTCGCCGGCGCCCTGGGCGTGGCCGACCGTTTCCCGGGCGCGGC
>NZ_JBEXSH010001302.1:0-1739 GCF_040613555.1 Streptomyces sp. NPDC006265 | reverse complement strand
GTCTCGCCGGGCGCTCCGAGGTGTGCGGCGAGCGGGGCCTCGTCCGGCGCTCCGGTGTGGTGAATCCGCCGAGGCATGATCGTCCGACCCATTGACCCTGTTCTGTTCACCCACTTAGCCTCCATCTTCATACGTGGACGCCGTCACCATGCAGAGATGGCAGCTTCAGGGATGGGTCATCGGTTCAAAGGGGAACTGTCTTGGCCCTGCTCGTCGTCGGGATCAGCGTTCTGATCCTCCTCGTCCTCATGACCACGCTGAGACTGAACGGCTTCGCGGCCCTGCTGCTCGTGGCGGTGGGCGTCGCGCTCGTGCAGGGCATCCCCGTGGCGGCCATCCCGGACGTCCTCTCCGAGGGCATCGGGGACCAGATCGGCCACACCATGCTGACCATCGGGCTCGGCGCGATGGTGGGCCGCGTGATGGGGGACTCGGGCGCCGCCCAGCGCATAGCCGGCAAGCTCCTCGACGCCTTCGGGCCGCGTTGGGTCCAGGTCGCCATGGTGGTCACGTCCATGCTGATCGGCGTGACCATGTTCTACGAGGTCGCGTTCATCAACGTCGTGCCCATCGCGTTCACGCTGGTCGGGGTCACCGGGGCGATGCTGCTGTGGGTGGGCCTGCCGATGCCCATCGCGCTGTCCACCATGTCGCCTTCGATGACGAAGGAGGACAGCGACTTGGCCGAGCCGACGGTCGCGTACGGCGGGAAGACCGCCGGCTCCCCGGACGTCCGGCCCACGCTCTGGACGCTGCCGCCCGGGAGCGAGCAGGTCCCAGGCCGCGACCAGTTGAGGGCCGCGGACGTTGTCGATGACCACGTCCACCGGCCGCCGCAGGCCCTCCAGCCCGATCAGCACCTCGTCGGCGCCTGCCTCGGCGAGCCCCTCCGCACGGGCGGCCGAGCACACGGACGCGATCACATGGGCAGGTTTGACCGGCGGCTGATGGGCCGTCACTGGCCGGTGATCCAGCGGTACTGCAACTCCGGCCGCCCCACCGTGCCGTACTGCGGGCGGCGCGCCGCGCGGCCCGCGTCGACCAGATGCTCCAGGTAACGGCGGGCCGTGATGCGGGAGATGCCCACGGATTCCGCGACGCCGGCGGCCGTGAGGCCCTGCGCGCTGTCGCGCAGGGCGACCGTCACCCGCTCCAGCGTCGGCGCGCTCAGCCCCTTGGGCAGCGCGGCCGGGCCCGGCGCGCGCAGCGCCGCGAGCGCCCGGTCCACCTCGTCCTGGCCGCTCGCCTCGCCGACCGCCGCGTGGAACTCGGCGTAGCGCACGAGGCGGTCGCGCAGGGTCGCGAAGGTGAACGGCTTCAGGACGTACTGCACGACCCCGAGCGAGACGCCCTCGCGGACGACGGCCAGGTCGCGGGCCGACGTCACCGCTATCACGTCCGCGTGATGGCCGGCCGTCCTGAGGGACCGGGCCAGTTGCAGCCCGTGCACGTCCGGCAGGTGCAGGTCGAGCAGGAGGAGGTCCACCGGGGTGCGCTCCAGGGCCCGGCGGGCCTCGGCACCCGAGTGCGCCTTGCCCACGGCCACGAACCCCGGCACCCGGCCCACGTACAGCACGTGCGCGTCGGCGGCGACCTGGTCGTCCTCCACGACCAGGACGCGGATGGCCTTCTCGCTGCTCGTCATGCGTCGCCTCCAGCGCCTCTGGCCACCGGGGCCCCGGATGTCACGCCCTTCCGCCAGTCCGGCGACGCCTTGCCGTCGAACACGTACAGGCGCA
>NZ_JBEXSH010001301.1:0-1740 GCF_040613555.1 Streptomyces sp. NPDC006265 | reverse complement strand
GGTGCATGCCCGCGCCGAGTACCGCCACCTCTTTCGTCATGCCGTCACCCCCGTCGGCCGCCAGTGCCACGTCGTCCACGTCGTCTCCGCGTCCTCATGGAGCACACCGGGTACGACCTCCACCTCCAGGCCCACCGCCAGGTCGGCGACGGTGATCCCGGGAGCCGCCTGTCCCAGGACCACCATCCGCTCGGCCTCCAGCTCCACAGCGATGAACGCGCACGGCTCCCACGGAAGCTCCGGATCGGTCACGTAGGGTGACGGAGGTGGATACCGGCTGTCCGTGAAGGACCAGACCCGTCCCCGCCGCGACAGCCGAATCTCCACCAACTCGCCGCCCGCACAGGCGGGGTTGCGGCAGTGATGGTCCTCGCGGGGGAAGAACACCGAGGCGCACGCGGAACAGCGCGTGCCGAGCAGCCGGAAATCGTCCCCTTCCCCGGCGAACCACCCCGTCACCACCGGAGTTCGTGCACGCGCCACAGCACCCTCCCCACAGAAAGAACCTGACGGTTCGTCAGAAGTGTGTCACGGCCCGTCGGAGATCGGCAGTCCGCGAGCCCGAAGCGAACGGAACTGCGTATGCGGCCCCTTTCCATGACGCCACCTGTCCTGGTAGACGCAGGGGCATGACACGACTCACCACCGTGGCACGTGCCCTGATCACCACGTTCGCCGCCCTGCTGGCATCGACCGCACCCAGCACGACCGCCCAGGCCGGCACCGACCCGAAGGCGCCCAAGGACTTCGTGGCGCTCAGAAGCGTGGATCCGACCATCCTTCAGGAGATGCGCTACGTCACCGCGCACAACTTCGTGGGGGAGCGCATCGACGGCTACCGGCAGCCGATCTGCATCCTCACCCGCCCCGCCGCAGAAGCCCTCCACAAGGCCCAGCGCAAGCTCCTGCGCAAGGGCTACACGCTCAAGGTGTACGACTGCTACCGGCCGCAGCGAGCGGTGGACCACTTCGTCCGCTGGGCCGAGGACCTCGACGACGAGGCGATGAAGGGCGCGTTCTACCCGAACGTCGACAAGACCCGACTGTTCGCCGACGGTTACATCGCGGCGAAGTCCGGCCACAGTCGTGGTTCGACCCTGGACGTCACGCTTGTCAGGCTCCCTGCGAAGCCGACCCGGCCCCACCACCCCGGAGAGTCCCTGGTGCCCTGCTTCGCACCCCAGGGCGAGCGATTTCCCGACAACTCGATCGACATGGGGACCGGCTTCGACTGCTTCGACACCCTCTCGCACACCCTCGACCCCCGCATCCAGGGCCGACAGCGCGCCAACCGACTGCTGCTCAAGGGCACCCTGGAAGGCCTCGGCTTCGTGAACCTGGCAGAGGAGTGGTGGCACTACACCTTCAAGCCCGAGGCCCATCCGGACACGTACTTCGACTTCCCCGTGGCCAGGAAGTCCCTCACCGGTGCTCATTGAGCAGCCTGCTCGAGGCGCCCTCTCCGTGATCGGCTACAGTCCGCGCGTGTCCGAATCTCAGCACTCCGCTTCCAACTCCGTGCCGAACTCCCACTGTTCGAGCTGCGGCGCGCCCTACCGAGAGGGCGTCACCGGCTGGCCCCGCACCTGCCCGGTGTGCGGGGCCGTGGCCTACCGCAATCCCCTCCCGGTCGCGGTCGCCCTCCAGCCCGTGTACGACACCAAGGGCACCGCCCTGGTCGTCATCACCCGAACCATCGCCCCCGCGCGCGGAGGGATCGCCCTGCCCGGCGGTTACATC
>NZ_JBEXSH010001300.1:0-1744 GCF_040613555.1 Streptomyces sp. NPDC006265 | reverse complement strand
CGTCACGCCTTCTCCGTACGTGACGGGCCGGCAACGGCAGGCCGGACACCGGCCGGAGGCTCACACGGGAAGGGGCCTCCGGCCGGACCGGGCGGGGGGTGGCTGGTGACACGGCTCCGGGGAAGGCGGCCATGCCGTGGCGGGGGGCTCGGGCGAGGGAAAGCCCGTGCTCGACGCACCGGGCGACGAGATGCCCGTACGGGGACGAGCGGGTCCGGGACACGTGGACGTGCCGCGTGGCGGATCCGGCGCCACGGATCCGGTGGGACGAGGAGAGTTGTAGACCTGCACCTCCGTCAACGTCAAGGCCTCGCAAGGCAGTTGTGAGCGAGCTGAGGCTTTGGGGAGACCGATGGCTCACCTGCGGCGCACAATGAACACTTTTTGTTCACACTTCCCTTGACCCTTCATGTAACCGCCGGTAACTTCCTCGATGGCTACTGCGGCGTAACGAGAAAGCCCTTGCAACCGCCGGGAGTTGCGGGAGACGTGCGTACGCGGTCGATGTCCGCGCCAGGGCAACGTGCCACCGAAGTCCGATCCGCACCGACATGCACCTGGAGCAGACATGACCTCCTCCGCCGAGCACACCCCCGAAAGACCGGACGGCGCCGCCGCCCCGGACGTCAGTGCCACTCCCGCGCGGCGCGGGCGGGTCCGGGCGCGCCGGGCCGCGGTGATGGCGGTGCCCGCCACCCTGGCCGCCGCGGGCCTCGCGGTCCTCACCGCCCAAGGGGCGCTGGGCGTGCAGTTCGCCATCTCCGGCATGCCGTTCACGGTCACCGCGACCGAGCTGAACGGCACCGGATTCGCACAGTTCGGCGGCCTGGACGAGATGGCCGAGGGCAGCCCCAACGCGGGTGACACCGGCGGTCAGGTGCTGGTCGTCACGTCCGTCATCAAGAACGCGACGCTCACCAAACTGTGCCAGAGCGTGGACCTGGGCGGCACGAACCTGGTCATCAGGGCGGGTGAGGGGTCGCAGAAGGTCAGCGCCAGCGATCTGACCACCGACTCGACCGAGCTGACCGGCGACGCCGCGTTCAACAACATCGAGATCGGCAACGACGCCAGCACGCTCGACAAGGCCGGGCCGAAGGGCCGCGGACCGAAGGGCGTGTTCAGCCAGCAGTCCGACACCGTGCGCATCGCCAACCTGCGACAGACCAACTACGCCACGACGGCCGGCGTGTTCAAGCTGCCGGGTCTGAAGCTGGGCTTCAGCGGATCGGGTTGCTGATGCCGCGCGGTCCGCGCGAGGGAGTCCGGCCCGCCTTCAGGCAGTGGCGGGCCGGCCGTCCGTTCTGGGGCGGGCTGCTGCTCGCCCTGGGCGGGGCGGAGGTCCTGCTCACGCTGAAGGCGTCGCTGGACGTCATCCTGCACGTCGGCATGCAGGGCCTGGCCGGCTACCTGCTGCCGGTCGTGATGCTGCTGTGCGGCGTGCTGATCCTCTTCAACCCCGCCCAGCGCCTGTTCTACTCGGTCATCGGGGTGCTGGTCTCCCTGGGCACCTGGCTGACCTCCAACCTGGGCGGCTTCTTCATCGGTCTGCTCTTGGGCCTGGTGGGCAGCTGCCTCGCCTTCGGCTGGCTCCCGGACCAGGAACCCCGCGTCAGCCGCAGGCAGCGCCGGAAGGACGCCCGGGCGGCGAAGGCCATGCCCCCGACGCCGGTGCGGCAGCCCTAGGGGTGTCCGCAAAGGCGACGTTGCGGACACCCCGGCGGTCCGCTTCGAAGGAGGCACC
>NZ_JBEXSH010001299.1:0-1748 GCF_040613555.1 Streptomyces sp. NPDC006265 | reverse complement strand
AACTCCTCGGCCGCCTCCACGCCGACCCGGCGGTACGGGCGCTGGCGCCGGTGCTGGAACAGCGGGTCCGGGAGGGCGAGCTCACCCCGACGCTGGCCGCCGAGCGGATCCTCGGGGCGCTCGGCGGCTCCGAGGCAGCGGGTTCCTGAAGCGGAAGCAACCGGCCCGGCGGTGTTCCGGGACGTCGATGCCCTGGCACGGCGATTCCCTGGCACGGCGATTCCGCATATGTGGCTTGCATGACTATGCAAAGTGATACATACTCTTTCCATGTCCAAGGTCCTCACCTCCCTGCCCGCCGGCGAACGCGTCGGCATCGCCTTCTCGGGCGGTCTCGACACCTCCGTCGCGGTCGCGTGGATGCGCGCCAAGGGCGCCGTCCCGTGCACCTACACCGCCGACATCGGCCAGTACGACGAGCCCGACATCGCCTCGGTGCCCGGCCGCGCCAAGACGTACGGGGCCGAGATCGCGCGTCTGGTCGACTGCCGTGCCGCGCTCGTGGAGGAGGGCCTGGCCGCGCTGACCTGCGGCGCGTTCCACATCCGCTCGGGCGGGCGGGCGTATTTCAACACCACCCCGATCGGCCGCGCCGTCACCGGCACGCTCCTGGTCCGGGCGATGCTCGAGGACGACGTCCAGATCTGGGGCGACGGCTCGACCTTCAAGGGCAACGACATCGAGCGGTTCTACCGCTACGGCCTGCTCGCCAACCCGCATCTGCGCATCTACAAGCCCTGGCTGGACGCGGCCTTCGTGACGGAGCTCGGCGGCCGCAAGGAGATGTCCGAGTGGCTGGTCGCGCACGGGCTGCCCTACCGGGACAGCACGGAGAAGGCGTACTCCACGGACGCCAACATCTGGGGCGCCACGCACGAGGCCAAGACCCTGGAGCACCTGGACACCGGCGTCGAGACCGTCGAGCCGATCATGGGCGTCCGGTTCTGGGACCCGTCGGTCGAGATCGCCGCCGAGGACGTGACGATCGGCTTCGCCGAGGGCCGGCCGGTGTCGGTCAACGGCAAGGAGTTCGCCTCCCCCGTCGACCTGGTCATGGAGGCCAACGCCATCGGCGGCCGGCACGGCCTGGGCATGTCGGACCAGATCGAGAACCGCATCATCGAGGCCAAGAGCCGTGGCATCTACGAGGCCCCGGGCATGGCCCTGCTGCACGCCGCCTACGAGCGCCTCGTCAACGCGATCCACAACGAGGACACCCTCGCCCAGTACCACACCGAGGGCCGGCGCCTGGGCCGGCTGATGTACGAGGGCCGCTGGCTGGACCCGCAGGCGCTGATGATCCGCGAGTCGCTCCAGCGCTGGGTCGGCGCGGCCGTCACCGGCGAGGTGACGCTGCGGCTGCGGCGCGGTGAGGACTACTCGATCCTCGACACCACCGGCCCGGCGTTCAGCTACCACCCGGACAAACTGTCCATGGAGCGCACCGAGGACTCCGCGTTCGGCCCGGTGGACCGGATCGGCCAGCTCACCATGCGCAACCTCGACATCGCCGACTCCCGCGCCAAGCTGGAGCAGTACGCCGGCATCGGCCTGATCGGCACCGGCAGCCCCACCGTCGGCGCCTCCCAGGCCGCCGCGACCGGACTGATCGGCACCATGCCGGAGCTGCCGCAGGGCGGCGCCCAGGTCATCGCCTCCCGGGGCGAGGTCTCGGAGGAGGACGCGTGGCTGGACCGGGCCGCGATGGAGTCCGGCACGGACTGAGTCCACAGCACCGCCGAGAGGCC
>NZ_JBEXSH010001298.1:0-1752 GCF_040613555.1 Streptomyces sp. NPDC006265 | reverse complement strand
TGCATACAAGAACATCGATCAGGTGATGGAGCAACAGCGTGATCTGGTCGAGGTCCAGCGGGCGCGGCAGCGGCCCCGCGTCCTCGTGCACGAGCCGCCGCACGAAGTCGTCCTCGACGATGAACGCGCCCGCCTCGCGCGCGATGCGCAGCACCTCGGCGCGCCGCCCGGGCGCGAGCACCGCGCCGGTGGGGTTCTGGAAGAGCGGCTGGCAGACGAAGGCCGGGGCACCGGTGGCGCGGAAGGCGTCGGCGAGCAGTGCGGGTTTCACACCGTCGGCGTCCACCGGGACGGGCACCGGGCGCAGACCGGCGGCCCGGGCGATGGCGAGCATGCCGGGGTAGGTGGGGGACTCGACCAGGACGGGGCCGCCGGGCGGGGCCAGGGCGCGCAGGGCGGTGGTGAGTGCGGACTGTCCGCCCGCGGTGACCAGCACCTCGGCGGCGGTGAAGGACCCGCCGATGCCGCGCGCGAACCACTCGCGCAGTTCCGGCAACCCCTCCATGGGCGGGCGCCCCCAGGCACCGGGACGCCGCCCGGCACGCGAGAGGGCGGCGGCCATCGCCCGCTCCGGCTGCAGCGACGGGTGCAGATAGCCGCCGTTGAACTCGATCACGCCGGGCGGCGGGGCGGCCAGCGACACCAGCACCCCGGAGGCGTCGACGGAGCGCGGGACGAGGTCGGCGGCTCCGTCGGCGCTGAGGGCGACCTCCTGCCAGGAGGTGTCCCCGGCGGGGGCCGGTGACGTCCGGGCCGGTGCGCGGAACGCGCCCGCTCCGGGCCGGGTGACCACAAGCCCCTCGGCGGCGAGCTGCGCCAGGGCCCGCGACACCGTCACGGGGCTCACCCGGAACCGCTCGACCAGAGCCCGGCTCGATGGCAGCTTTCCACCTAGAGAGTAGCGGTCGAGCTCCCGCCTCAGCCGTTCCGCCAGTTCACCCACGCTGCTACGCTCTTGCATGAGAGTACAGAGTAGCGCTACTGCCGCACCATCGATAGCAGTCGCCGCCTCGGAGCCGGAGCATCCCGGCTTCGGCACCCTCCAGGCCTCCCTCGGCGTCGTCGCCTTCTCGCTCACGTTCCCGGCCACAGCCTGGGGGCTGGAGGGCTTCGGGCCCTGGTCGCTGGTCGCCGTGCGGAGTGTTCTGGCCGCGGTGATCGCGGGCGGCTGTCTGCTGGGGCTGCGCGTGCCGCTGCCCGCCCGCCGGCACCGGGCGGGACTCGCGGTCGTCGGGGCCGGTGTCGTCCTCGGCTTCCCCCTGCTGACGACGCTGGCGCTGGAGACCTCCACCACCGCGCACGCCGCCGTCGTGGTCGGACTGCTTCCGCTGACCACGGCGCTCTTCTCCGCGCTGCGCGTCGGCACCCGGCCCTCGCGCACCTTCTGGATCGCGGCCCTGGCGGGCGCGGCGGCGGTGCTGGCCTTCACCGTGCAGCAGAGCGGCGGCGCCCTGACCACCGCCGACGTGTACCTCTTCGCCGCGCTGCTGGTCTGCGCGGCCGGCTACACCGAGGGTGGGCGGCTGGCCCGGGTCATGCCGGGCTGGCAGGTGATCGGCTGGGCGCTGGTGCTGTGCCTGCCGCTGACCGTGCCGGTCGCCGTGCTCGCCCTGGCGCAGGAACCCGTGCGGCTGACCGCGCACAGCGTCACCGGCCTGCTATGGGTCGCGGCGGGCTCGCAGTTCGTCGGGCTGGTCGTCTGGTACCGCGGCATGGCGGCCATCGGCATCCCCAAGGCCAGCCAGTTGCAGC
>NZ_JBEXSH010001297.1:0-1753 GCF_040613555.1 Streptomyces sp. NPDC006265 | reverse complement strand
GCCCGCCCCCGAGGGACACGTACACCAGGGTCGAGGATCACTCCTCGACGGTCAGCCCCTTGCGCAGCCGTACCAGCGTCCGCGACAGCAGACGCGAGACGTGCATCTGCGAGATGCCGAGCTCTTCGCCGATCTCCGACTGGGTCATGCCCGCGACGAACCGCAGGGACAGGATCTTCCGGTCGCGCGGCGGGAGTTCCGCTATCAGCGGCTTCAACGACTCGACGTACTCGATGCCTTCGAGCCCGTGGTCCTCGTAGCCGATGCGGTCCGCGAGCGCGCCCTCGGAGTCGTCCTCCTCCGGCTGGGCGTCCAGCGAGGAGGCGGTGTAGGCGTTCGACGCCGCCATGCCCTCGACGACCTCGTCGTTGGAGATCCCGAGGCGCTCCGCCAGCTCGGCCACCGTGGGGGCGCGGTCGAGCTTCTGGGCCAGTTCGTCTCCGGCCTTGGCCAGGTCGAGCCGCAGTTCCTGGAGCCGGCGCGGAACGCGCACGGACCACGAGGTGTCGCGGAAGAAGCGCTTGATCTCACCGACGATGGTCGGCATCGCGAACGTGGGGAACTCCACACCGCGGGACAGCTCGAAGCGGTCGATCGCCTTGATCAGGCCGATGGTGCCGACCTGGATGATGTCCTCCATCGGCTCGCTGCGGGAGCGGAACCGGGAGGCGGCGAACTTGACCAGCGCGAGGTTCAGTTCGACGAGCGTGTTGCGGACGTACGAGTACTCGTGGGTCCCTTCCTCCAGCGTCTCCAGACGCTCGAAGAGGGTCTTGGACAGCGCCCGGGCGTCGACCGCGTCGACTTCCTCGTACGGCGGGATGTCCGGAAGTCCGGCGAGGAGGCCGTCCTCTGTGACGAGCATCTCGACCTGCTCGATGGGATCCAGATGTTCCGTAGGGGGTGTCGACGTCGCTTTGTGGGTACGCGATCCGTCGAGCCGGGGTGACATGATGTCCTCCATCGTTCTCGGCATATGGCTGCCGGAGCCGTTAGGTGCACTGCGGTGTGCGGCGCCTCCAAAGCCGGCCGTGTCGGGTACGTGTCCTTACTAGGCCTACCCGCTTTCCCGAGCCCACCGCAAGTGCGTTCTGTCTGCATATGTCCGTTTGTGTGTAGTTGTTCGGGTGTCGGACCGTGCGGGGAAGGCGTAGTGTTCGAGGGCGTCAGCAACCACCTCGACGTCGGGAGAGAGAGACGGCATGGACCGCGGGACGGTCGGCAGCGCACAGTCTGGCCGGCTTCTGGTGGAGGTGCGGGAAGAGGGCTCTAGTGCCGTCGTGACCCCGGCGGGTGAGTTGGATCACCACACCGCCGATTTGTTGCGTGAGCCCCTCGAGGACTGCCTCGCCAAAGGATTCAAGCGCCTGGTCATCGATTGCGCACGCCTGGAGTTCTGTGACTCCACGGGTCTCAACGTGCTCCTCGGGGCACGGCTGAAGGCGGAGGCCGCCGGTGGCGGCGTCTCGCTCGCCGGCATGCAGCCGGTGGTGGCGCGCGTGTTCGAGATCACGGGTGCGGATGCGGTCTTCAGCGTCCATGACTCGCTCGAGGCGGCCCTGGCCGACGAGTCGGGCTGACCGGCGGTGCGTCGGCGCGCGGTGCCTCGGTCATCCCTCTGTGACCGGTGTCCCAGCCCCGTCACGTCTTTCGTGCCGAATACATGGGTGTTCAGTCGGTCCGCACCACCGACCCCGTTGCCCTCAAGACGGCCCTCGCCCGGCACGGCCACGACGTGGAGGAGCACGTGGAC
>NZ_JBEXSH010001296.1:0-1754 GCF_040613555.1 Streptomyces sp. NPDC006265 | reverse complement strand
GGCGTTTGGTGCGTGCTCTCGGCGTGCCGGCCGGAAGCCCTCGTACTGGACGTACTTGGGGTTTCGGCCGGTGCGGCGAGTGGGGGCACCCCCTGCTCGAGCGGAGTCGAGAGCTCGGGGGAGCGTGCCGGGCGTCGTGACGGGGCGAACGTTGCCTGCCGCGGCACTAGGACCTGCCGGGCGGCGGGCGGGACAAGCCCTGGCAGGGGGTCCGGGGCGGCACGCCCGCACCCGCTGGTCGGTCAGTTGACGCCGATCCGGCTGAGCAGTTCGACGATCCGGGTCTGCACCTCGGAGCTGGTGGACCGCTCCGCGAGGAACAGCACCGTTTCCCCGGAGGCCAGCCGCGGCAGGTCGGCCTGGTCGACGGCGGCGGTGTAGACGACGAGCGGGGTGCGGTTGAGCTGCCCGTTCGCCCGCAGCCAGTCGACGATCCCGGCGAACCCCTCCTGCCGCCGTTGCACCTGCAGCAGGTCCATCACGACCAGGTTCGGCCGGAACTGTCCCGCCAGCGTCACCGCGTCCGCGTCACTCGCGGCCCGCGCGACCTGCATCCCGCGCCGCTCCAGCGTCGCCGTCAGCGCCAGCGCGATCTCCGCGTGCTCCTCGATCAGCAGCACCCTCGGCGGGTGCTGCTCACTGTCGCGCGGCGCCAGCGCCTTCAGCAGTACGGCCGGATCGGCGCCGTACGCCGCGTCCCGCGAGGCCTGTCCGAGTCCGGCCGTGACGAGGACGGGCACCTCGGCGGCCACGGCGGCCTGCCGCAGCGACTGCAGTGCCGTCCGCGTGATCGGCCCGGTCAGCGGGTCGACGAACAGCGCGGCGGGGAAGGCCGCGATCTGCGCGTCGACCTCCTCGCGCGAGTTCACGATCACCGGCCGGTAGCCGCGGTCGCTCAGCGCCTGCTGGGTGCTGACGTCCGGCGCCGGCCACACCAGCAGTCGCCGTGGGTTGTCCAGCGGCTCGGGCGGCAGTTCGTCGTCCATCGGCTGCGGTCGCGGCGGATCGGCCACCTCGACGGCCCCACCGGGCCCGTCCAGCGGCTCGGGTCCCTCGGCGGCGTTCTCGTCCGGGGCGCCTATGGCGTACGACCGTCCGCTGCCCTCGGTCATCTGCGCGAGGCGCGACTGACCGGCGAGGGACGGCTGCGCCGGGACGGGGGCGGTGGCCGGGGACGGAATCTGCGCGGCGACGGGCGCCGGCGTGTGATTGGCCGCCGGGTGCGGACGCGCGGCCTGATCCGGGCGGGACCCCTGGTCCCCCGGACGCGGCTGTCCCTGCTCAGGGCGGGCCGCCCGGTCCGCACGCGTCGCCGGGTCGGGCGGCGTGCCCAGCTTGCGGCGCCGGCCCGATCCCCCCGGCTGGTGCGGGGGAGGCGTCGCCGACTGCGGCGGAAGGGACTGCGGGACGGGCATGGCCGACGGCTGCTGCGCCTGGGCCGCCTGCCGGGTGAACGGCACGCCCTGGCCCAGCGTCCGCACGCTGATCGCCCGCCCCTGCGTCGAGTTCGGATCGACGGAGGGCGCCGAGGCCTCCGCGGGCAGCGGCTGAGCCGCCCGCGGCGCGCCCTCCGGCAGCAGCGGGGTGCCCGGCGCGGGGGTGTTCTGCTGCGGGGCCCGGGGCGCCGCGCCGTTCGGGGGCGCGGGGTGCGCGGCGCCGGTCCGGGACGCC
Organism: Streptomyces sp. NPDC006265; assembly: GCF_040613555.1. NCBI lineage: Bacteria > Bacillati > Actinomycetota > Actinomycetes > Kitasatosporales > Streptomycetaceae > Streptomyces > Streptomyces sp. NPDC006265. Next base: position 83 of record NZ_JBEXSH010001296.1, on the reverse strand, counting down.
TCGTCGGCGGCGGGCCAGGACTGGGCGGCCCGCACCCTGGACCGGATCGAGAACCTCCCCGCAGTGGCCTCGGTCGCCAGCCC
>NZ_JBEXSH010001295.1:0-1758 GCF_040613555.1 Streptomyces sp. NPDC006265 | reverse complement strand
CCTGACGCTCGCCCTGGGCCGCCTGCTGACCGAGGACGACGTCGTCGTCTCGGCCGTGCCGTACGAACTGTCCTTCATCGGCGCCCAGGTGGACCGCGTCGTCGAGATGGTCGGCGCCTCGGTGATCAGCGTCGGGACGAGCGGGACCATCTGCCCGATGCCGCGGCTGCTCGGGCTGATCGAGCAGTACGAGGTGACGGCCCTGGTGTGCTCACCGAGCTTCGCCGCGGAGCTGGCGGGCCTCGCGGCATCGCTGGGCAAGCGCCCGGCGGACTCCACGATCCGGACGATCGTCTGCGTGGGGGAGGCCTGCTCCACCGAGCGCCTCGACCGCATCGGCGACGCCTGGGCGGCGAGGACCTCCGCCCTGTACGGCACACCGTCGACACCGACGGTCGCCGTCGCCTGCGACCACGGCGCACTGCACCTGTGCGACCACCGGCTGCGGGCTGAGGTCCGCGGCGGTCCGCGCGGCGAGCTGCTCCTGGACGGCTCACCGACCGGTGAGGCCGTCGAGCTGTGGCCGGCGGACCGCCGTTGCGACTGCGGATCCGCGAGCCGGGTCCTGGTGCCGCTCGGCGGCATGGCGTCGGCGGTACGCGGACCGGACGGGCTGGTCTCGGCGTCGGACGTGGAGCGGATCGTATTCCGCCACAGGAGGCTCGCACCGCTCTTCGCCTGCGCCGTCCGGGACGGCACCTTCCATGTGACCTGCGCCGTGACCGACTCCCAGGCGGTGGACGCGGGCGCGATGCGGCGCGCGATCCGCAGCGGCATCGACGAGGCGCTCGGGGTCGAGGCCGAGGTCACGATCGTCGGCGTGCAGGACTGGAGTACCGCCCCGTCATGACCCGCACCCGGCCGCGGCGCGCCGTCGCCGCGGCCCATCCACCCGGTGGCATCTCGAGGAGACAAGACGCATGAGGGTAGCGGTAGTACAGACCCAGTGGGTCGACGATCACGAAGACGGCCTGCGCAACGCCTACCAGGCGATCGAGGACGTCTGCGGTGCCGGCGACATCGACCTGGTGTGCTTTCCCGAGTTCCTGCTCGGCCCGCCGTGGTACATGCCCGGGCAGGACGGACTGAAAGGACGGACCGACACACCGATCCCGGGGCCGATCGTCGACGGCTTCCAGGCCCTGGCCCGCAAACTCAACACGCACATCCTGCTGGGGTCGCTCGTCGAGGACATGCAGGACGGCATGTACCGGAACACGTCCCTGCTGATCGGCCGGCAGGGTGTCATCACCGGACGCGCCGTCAAGGCACACCCCTTCGGCAACGAGATGGTGGTGTGCCGCCAGACGGACGCACTCGGCGTGCTGTCCACCGAGTTCGGACAGATCGGCATCGCCGTGTGCTCGGACTTCTGGATCCCCGAGGTCGTCCGGCTGCTGGCGCTCGCCGGCGCACGAACGATCTTCGTACCGGGCGGGACCCTGGGGCAGAACCAGCCGCTCATGGTGAACGCCCTGCGCACGGCGGCGTACCTGAACGACGTCAACATCGTCTACGCGAGCTCGGTCGGCGTCGTCCGCGGCAAACGCGGTGACCGGCTCGTGGAGATCCACTTCGCCGGCACCAGTCTGGTCGCGAGCCCGGACGGCGTGCTCGCGCAGGCCGGCAGCGACGAGCCGGAGACCCTCGTCGTCGACATCGACGAGCCCGCGGACGGCGACGGCCGCCGCTGGCAGCAACTGCGCAGGCCCGACGCCTACCGGGCGCTGCTCACCCCATACGCCGGAGCGGACCGGG
>NZ_JBEXSH010001294.1:0-1759 GCF_040613555.1 Streptomyces sp. NPDC006265 | reverse complement strand
ATGGTCAGCACGTCGGCGAGCATCTGGGTGGGGTGCCATTCGTCGGTGAGCCCGTCTCGGCGGAGACCGCCGCCCACTCCTCCCAGGTCTTCAGCCGCTCGGCGTAGACCTGAGGGACGAGGTGGAGGGGGGCCGTGCCGAAGAAGACACGCAGCGGAGGGTTGTCCGCGTCGACGATCTCCAGCAGGGCCGGGCCGGTTGCGGCGGGGTCGCCGGACTTGACTTCGCCCCAGGCGGCGGCGACGGCGGCGCGCAGGTCGGCGTAGGCGGGCAGCTGTTCGGCGAAGGTGGCGGAGGAGCCGGCCCAGTCGGTTTCGAAGCCGCCGGGTTCGACGAGGGTGACCTTGATGCCAAATCCGGCGACCTCCTGGGCGAGGGCCTCGGTCAGGCCCTCCAGGGCCCACTTGGAGGCGTTGTAGCCGCCCAGGTTGGGGAAGGAGACGACGCCGCCGACCGTGGAGATCTGCACGATGCGGCCGCTGCCCTGGGCCCGCAGGAGGGGCAGGGCGGCCTGGGTGACCCACAGGGCGCCGTAGAAGTTGGTCTCCATCTGACCGCGGACCTGCTGTTCCGTCAGCTCCTCGACCGCGCCGAACAAACCGTGTCCGGCGTTGTTGACGATCACGTCCAGGCGGCCGAAGTGCTCGTGCGCCTGCTTGACGGCCTCGAATGCGGCGGCCTTGTCGGTGACGTCCAGCTTCAGCGGCAGGACCGCCTCACCGTGGGCGGCCACCAGATCCGCCAGGGAGTCGGTGTTGCGGGCGGTGGCCGCGACCTTGTCACCACGCTCCAGGGCCGCCTGGACGAACTCACGACCGAAGCCACGCGAGGAACCGGTGACGAACCAGATCTTACTCATGAGGACACTCCGTTCGAAACGAACTTGCAATACGAGACTCTAGATTCTATTGATACTCAGTATCAAGTGGTTCCTCTGTAGATTCTTGAGCATGAGTAACTCCGCACCTTCGACACAGCTCCCGGCCAAGCCGTCGAGCCTGCGTGGCACATGCGAGCGACGGTTCGGTCAGAGATCACCGATGTAGCGATCCGGCGTCCGACCACCCCGCTGCTGTCCGGTATCGGCGCCCTGCACGACCCGCGACGCGCTCACTCGCCGGGCAGCCGCTCCGTGCGCGTGGCCCCCCACTGCGCCGAGGCCGACGTCTCCGCCCAGCACATCGCCGTGGCCCGCGGGCTGGGCATGGATGTGGCGGGCTTCCTGATGATGTCCCACTCGCCGAACCCGCCGAACTGGCCCGCCAAAGCTGATCGAGTCCTACGGCGCCCACTGCGTCTACGTCACCGGCTCCGGGGGCCGCCTCACCATGCACGGCGTGCGCGACCGTCTGCGCGCCTGTCGCGAACTCCTCGACCGGCCACCGGACTCGGGATCCACGGCCACCACAACCTGGCCCTCGGCGTCGCCAACCCCGTCCTCGCCGTCGAGAACGGGGTGACGCGCTTGGAGCTCCTTGGCATGGCAGGGCAGGCGCCGGCAACTGCCCGCTGGAAGCGTTCATCACGGTCGCCGACCTGATGGGCTGGAAGCCCGGCTGCGACCTGTTCCCACTCATGGATGCCGCCGACGTCCGGTCCGCCTGCTCCAGGACCGGGACGTGCGCGTCGACCGGGAATCCCAACCGCCGATCCCCCCGGCTCGCCTAGGGCCCTTCTGATGGATCTCCGTGGAGGAAGGAGCGGTGTTCGGTGCGTGCTCTCGGCGTGCCGGGCGGAAGCCCTCGTAGCGGAGCTACTA
>NZ_JBEXSH010001293.1:0-1762 GCF_040613555.1 Streptomyces sp. NPDC006265 | reverse complement strand
CGCCCGGTTACATTTCGAACCCGGAAGCTAAGCCTTACAGCGCCGATGGTACTGCAGGGGGGACCCTGTGGGAGAGTAGGACGCCGCCGAACAATCATTGAAAGGGTTGGACCCGAAACTTCGGTTTCGGGTCCAACCCTTTTTTGTTGTGCGTCACTTGAAGTTCACGTTGCGCAACGAGCATCGACAGCATGGGTACTGCCGCAATGCTCAGGGCCGCCGGTGTCGGACTCGGTGACGAGGTCGTCGTGCCGGCCTTCGGGAACGTCGAGGTCGCCGAGGCCGTGGCCATGGCCGGGGCGCTGCCGGTGTTCGCCGACATAGACCCCGCCACCTACTGCCTCGACCCCGCTGCTGCGGAAGCGGCGGTCACCTCGCGGACCGCCGCCGTGGTGGTCGTACACCGCTTCGGCCGGCTCGCCGACATCGCCCGGCTGCATGGCGTGGGACAGCGGCACGGACTGCTGGTGCTGGAGCAGGGAGAGTCCGAGGCGCCATACGACGAGATAGCCCAGCGCCGGGAGCGCGCGGCCTATCTCGACACGAAGTTGAGGGGTGTGCGGACTCCGGACGACGGTGACGGGCACACCTATCAGCAGTACGTCGTGCGCATTCCGGGCAATGGGCGCCCCGATCGGGATGCCTTCGCGCGGGCCGTGCGGGCCAGGGGAGTTGAATGCCGGGTACCGGTGAAGACGCCCGTGCACCGGCTGCCCGAATTCCGGCGGTGTGTTTCTCTTCCGGAGACCGAGCGGGCGTCGGACGAAACGCTTGCGCTGCCCGTACACGCGTCCCTGACCAAGCGGGACATGCAGCGGATCGTGTCCGCCTGCAACACCCTCGGAGGGCTTCTCCAGCCCGCCTTCTGACGTGGTTGGGAACACGGGTCTGTTCGGGGTATGATCTATTCCGTTGCCGCGGGGGAGACCTCGCAAGCAACAGGCCCCTATAGCTCAGTCGGTAGAGCGTCTCCATGGTAAGGAGAAGGTCAACGGTTCGATTCCGTTTGGGGGCTCCAGCAGAATAGGCCCCACCCTCGCGGGTGGGGCCTTTTGCGTTCTCCTAGTCCTTGTGGAGACCCGGGACGCGCATCGCCAGGATCGCCATATCGTCCGAAGGGGCATCCGACGCGAAGCGTTCCACCGCGCGCATGATGCGGGCCGCGACCGCCCCCGCGGTGAGTCCCGTGCAGGTGGTGAGGACGTCGGCGAGCCCGTCGTCGCCGAGCATGCGGGCGCCCTCTCGGCGTTCGGTGACGCCGTCCGTGACGCACAGCAGGACATCACCCGGGTCGAGGGTGACGGTCTGCTCGTAGAGCTCCAGGTCCTCGATGACGCCGAGGAGCGGCTGGGGTTCCGCAGCCGGTTCGACCGAGCCGTCCTGGCGCAGGCGCAGCGGGAGCGGATGGCCGGCGCAGACCACCTTCAGTTCCGCGCTGCCGTCGTCCTGCGGGCGCATCTCGCCGTAGAGGAGGGTGAGGAAGCGGCTGCGGGCGCCTTCGTCGAGGATCGCGGAATTGAGGCGCTCCAGGACCGCCGGACCGCTGAGGCCCTCGCGGGCCAGGAGGCGCAGGGCGTGGCGGGCCAGGCCGGTGACCGCTGCCGCGTTCGGGCCCGTGCCGCACACGTCGCCGATGGCGAAGCCGTAGGCGCCGTCGCGGATGGGAAAGACGTCGTAGAAGTCGCCGCCGACCTCGTTGCCCTCGCCGGCCGCGCGGTAGATGACCTCGACTTCGACGCCGTCGATCAGCGGCAGCTCCGGC
>NZ_JBEXSH010001292.1:0-1765 GCF_040613555.1 Streptomyces sp. NPDC006265 | reverse complement strand
GACCGCAAGGGCCCGTAGCTTGGGCGGTGTCGGGGGAGAGGCCCCCTGACCAGTCGAAAGGCGGCGTTCATGGTCACTCACGTTCCGGCGGAGGCACATGGCGACGAGCGCGGGGCGCTCCTGTCGTTCATCGCGGAGCAGCGCGGCGGGGTCCGCCGGGCGGTGCTCGGGCTGACGGACGAGCAGGCGAGTTCCCGCCCGAGCGCCAGTGAGCTGTCCCTCGCGGGGCTGGTCAAGCACGTCGCCGAGGTCGAGCAGATGTGGGTCTCCCTGGCCAAGGGCGAGCCGCCGGCCGTGGTGCGGGACCAGAGCAACTGGCACGAGTGCTTCCAGCTGGTCGAGGGCGAGACGGTCGAGTCGCAGCTGGGGTACTGGGAGAAGGTCGCCGCCGAGACGGAGGCGTACATCCGCTCGGTGCCGAGCCTCGACGACACCTTCGCGCTGCCGGCGCAGCCCTGGTTCCCGCCGGACGGCCGGGTCTCCCACCGCTGGCTCTGCCTCCACCTCATCCGCGAGACGGCCCGGCACGCCGGTCACGCCGACATCGTCCGCGAGTCCCTGGACGGCAGGACGGCCTTCGAGCTGGTGGCCGAGGAACAGCAGGTGACGGCCGGGCCATAACCTGGACCGCATGTCAACCATCCGTCTCCTCGTGCTCGGCGCGGTCCGTATGCACGGCCGCGCCCACGGCTACCAGGTGCGCAACGACCTGGAGTACTGGGGCGCGCACGAGTGGTCCAACGCCAAGCCCGGCTCGATCTACCACGCCCTGAAGCAGATGGCGAAACAGGGGCTGCTGCACGCGCACGAGATCGCCCCGTCCACGGCGGGTGGCCCGCCGCGCACGGAGTACGAGATCACCGGGCAGGGGACCGAGGAGTACTTCCGGATGCTGCGTGAGGCGCTGGTCACCTACGACCAGCGCGGGGACCTGAAGACGGCCGCCGTCGGCTTCGTCGTCGACCTGCCGCGTGCCGAGGCGGTCGCGCTGCTGAAGGAGCGGACCCTGCGGATCGAGCAGTGGCGGGCCGCCGTCCTGGACCACTACGTGCCCGAGGAGGGGCCCGGGCAGCTCGGGCACATCGGCGAGATCATGAACATGTGGGTCCACACGGCCGACTCCGAGGCCGAGTGGACCCGCGGTCTCATCGAGCGCATCGAGGGCGGCGCCTACACCTTCGCCGACGAGGGCGACCCGTTCGTCGGCGTCCTGGCCGAGGACGAGGAGAACCCGTACGCGACGGGGGAGCGGCACCCCGGAGACGCTCACTAATCAAGTTTGACGAATGGCTTGGGCGGGTCTACTTTTGGGCGTGTAGTCAAGTTTGACTAGCGAGGGAGACCCAGTGGCCGACACGGCGATCACCGTCGAAGGCGCGGAGAAGACGTACGGCGACCAGAAGGCGCTCGACGGGCTCGACCTCACGGTCGCGCGCGGCACGGTGCACGCAGTGCTGGGCCCGAACGGCGCCGGCAAGACCACCCTGGTGAGGATCTTGTCCACCTTGCTGCGGCCCGACGCCGGCCGGGTCGAGGTGGCCGGGTGCGACGTGGTGGGCGAGGCGTACGCCGTGCGGCTGCGCATCGGCCTGCTCGGCCAGCACGCCGCGCTCGACGAGGAACTCGGCGGCCGGCAGAACCTGGAGCTGTTCGGCCGGCTGCACCACCTGGGAGGCCACCGCTCCATCTACCTGCACTCCATGCAGGTCAACATGGCCCAGTCGATGGGCCTGACCGACGAGGACACCTCGCTGGTCGTGGTCCC
>NZ_JBEXSH010001291.1:0-1771 GCF_040613555.1 Streptomyces sp. NPDC006265 | reverse complement strand
AGGGCTTCCGGCCGGCACGCCGAGAGCACGCACCAAACGCCGCTCCTCAACGGGCAAACGTTGCCTGCCGCGGCACGAGCGGACTCTCAGGGTGCGGGTTCGCCGACCTGAAGCCCGGCCTGGCGCGGGTCAGGTGTCGCGCTCCGGGGAGACGTCCACCGCCCGGCATCGGGTGCCCCTCAGCGCCGCGCAGACCAGGCCCGGCAGGCCCGGAAACGCTCGTGCGTCGATCTGCGACATGCCCTGCCGGCCGACCGAGAACTGATCAGCGCCTTCGCTCTTCAGGAGTGTCGCCGCCCCGCGAGCAGGCGCAAGTGGATCGGTTCCTCGACGCGCTCACGGCCGTGACGTCACGCCGCGCGAAACAGCCCGGCAGGGCTGACAAAGCGCCGCCCGCTCGCAGGGCGCCGCCCCGGCCGCCGCATTCGCGAGCGGTACGGATGCATGGCCCCCGCGGCGCTGATCACCGAGCGTCCTCGCCATCGGCCGCCGCTGGTGTCTGTCCGTCCGTCAGGGCCGCGCTCCCGCGAGCCCTGCCTTGTCCTGGAACAGGACTTTGCGATGCCCTCCACGAAGCAGCAGCATCAGCGGCGTTGACTGGGCGAAGGTGTGCAGGCCCTGTGGGGCCCCAAGGGGTACTCCTGCACGGTGACGAACGCAGCACCGCCCCACGGCCGCACCTCCAGGTCGAGCCCCAGCGTGCCGAGCCATCCCGCACGGATCTCCATCCGCAGCGTACGTGGGGCATGCGAGTGCCGGACGATCGTCAGCACGCTCTTACGTGCCGGCCCGATGCCAACGCTGTGCTGCGCCGTACTGCCTGCTTCCGGCCACTCGTCCGAGATCTGCGTCGGAGCGCTACCCGTCACACCGGTCAGGTACCGTTCTCCGTCCTTCAGCAGGGACCAGACCCCCTCCGGCGAGCTATCGATCTTGTAGTGCTGGATCAGGCCGGCCACGTGCGTCTCCCCTCGTGACGCCCCGGAGGACCCACTCCACCTCCGAGTGTCCGGAATGCCCTGTTCGGCAATGCCCAAAACGTGTCCGGGCCACCTCCTCGGGACGCGCTTCACCCGGCGGGGCGGCGACACCGACATGCGGCCGCCCCTGTTTCCACCCTGGAGCCAGCGGTCGTACTCCTCGGGCGACACCGCCTCGACCGAGAAGTGCACGGTGCGTTGCCGCCGGCCGCTGGCGGCCATGCGCCCATCACGGGCCAGGCTGGTGATCCGCGAGCTGACGCACCCGGGATCGCCCCGGGATCCGGCCGTCGCACTCGGCCGTCTCACACCCTTCGTTTCGTTCCCCGCACTCCGGGTACTCCGGCCGCACCGCCTGCATCGTTCATTTCCGGGGCGGCTGTCCCCCGGCGTACGGCCGCCGGGGTGGACCGGCCCGCCCCCGGGCGGAAGTGCCCATCACGCCCTCGGGGCCGCCCGCACCTTCACGGCCGGCAGGAGGTCTCGCCCGCGCTGGTCCGGTCGTGTCCACCGACCCAGCGCCACAACCGTTCCACCGGCTTCCCGCACCAGCGTGGCGAAACCCGGACACGGATCCTGACGGAGTCGTACGGGGTGCGCGCCCGACCCGGGTACGCGGCCCGTAGTCAGGCGCCTGTCCGGCTCAGGGCCGAAGCGGCCTTCTCGCCTCTCCGCCCATGGACTCGGCCCAGTCCGGCGGTGTGTCCCCGTCCACCATGAACTCCAGCAGCATCGGTCCACGCGCGGCCAGCGCGTCCTCCCAGACAGCGCCCACCCTCCCTGGCCGGTCG
>NZ_JBEXSH010001290.1:0-1771 GCF_040613555.1 Streptomyces sp. NPDC006265 | reverse complement strand
CCCCGGTCGAGGCGCAGCATCTCGGCGCACTGTCCCGCCATCCGGACGTGCCACTCGTCCGTGCTCTCGTCGGTGACGACCTCGCACCAGCGCAGCCAGTCGCGCCAGCCGTCCTCCAGCCAGTCCACGGTCTCGACCTCCACGGCCCCGCTGCGGGACCAGTGGCGCCGCCACCAGGCCGCCGAGTGGAAGCACCAGAAGTCGGGCTCCCAGTAGGGCTTGAGGTGCTCCGGCGGCTCGACGCCGTCGGCCTCCTCGCGCAGCGCCGGTACGACGACGCCGATCCGCCCGCCCGGCTTCAGCAGCCGGGTCACAGTGGGCAGGTACAGGTCGTTGGTGCCGAAGTACTGGTAGGCGTCGATCGAGACGATCGCGTCGAAGGTACCCTCGCCGAACGGCAGGTCATGGGCCTCGGCGAACACGGGCAGGACCCGGTCGCCGACACCCGCCTCGGCGATCCGCCCGGCGTTCTCGTCGGGCTTGATCCACAGGTCGGCGGCGACGACCTGGACGTCGTACTCCTTGGCGAGGAAGATCGACGTCATGGCACGTCCGCAGCCCAGGTCGAGCACCCGGGAGCCGGGGCTCAGGGTGTCGAGCCCCAGGGCGGGGGCCAGCCACTCCAGCAGCCACAGCGCGTGCGGGCCCATCTGGTTGTCAATGGTCCAGCGGGCGTCGTAGCCGTTGCTGCGCGGGTAGCCGGGGTGGCTCACACGGTCAGTGAGGGGGTCGTTCGGGGTCCGGGAAATGATGTCCGACATCGGTGAAACGGGCTCCTTGAGTCCTTGAGGAAGAACGGGGATGCGGAGGGGCTCGGTCGGACCGTCAAACAACGCACCTGCTTCGGCCGGGCGGCGGGAGGCCGCGGGCGGTTCCTCGGACCGCCGGACGCTAACAGTCGGCCCGGTGGCCCCGCACCCGGTTTTCCCCGCCCGGCGCGCTACCGTCTCGGCCATGAGTGGACGTCCTGATTCCGACACCGACCCAGCGACAGCGGACTCGGAGGCGGCCGCCGGCCAGGACGGGACCGAGGATCCGGCGGACGACGCGGAAGACGCGCGCCGCGCCCGCTGGACGGCGGCGGGCACCGGCGCCGCACTGACCCTGGCCGGTCTCGCCGCGGCGCTGCTCCGCCTCACCCGCTCCGCACCGGCCTTCGTCCCGGCCGCGTACGCCGGCGGGGCCGCCGTGTGCGCCGCCGCCACCGTGCTGGGTTCCCGCGGGCGTACCCGGCGGGCCCTGTGGCTGCTGGTCGCGGGCGTGATGGTGATGGCACTCGGGGACCAGGGCGACTGATTCCGGCCGCTGTGAATAAGCCCACGAAAGCGGCAAATGATCTCCCGGGCCTGTAACAGTGGCAGCGCATTGCTCATGCGTTCTTTGCTGGCTGTTCAGTTCATGCGCGACTGTTCCCGGTCAAAGATCCACACAAGGCAACTCCGGGAGCACGTTTCGTGGCAGCCCTCGCACGCTGGTGTGTCCAGCGCCGTCTGCTCAGTGTCCTGCTGTGGCTCCTCGCGTTCGCGGGTGTCGCCGCGGGCGCCGCCCTCGCCGGCACCACGTACTCGAACGACTACCAGGTCCCCGGTACCGAGTCCGGCCGCGCCACCGAACTGCTGCACGAAGGCTTCCCGCAGCTCGGCGGCGACAGCGACACCGTCGTCTGGCACACCACGTCCGGCAGCGTCCGCGCCCCCGACGTCGAGCAGGCGATGACCCGCACCCTGGACCGGATCGAGAACCTCCCCGCAGTGGCCTCGGTCGCCAGCCC
>NZ_JBEXSH010001289.1:0-1776 GCF_040613555.1 Streptomyces sp. NPDC006265 | reverse complement strand
CGAGGCTGGGTCGTAATGGCGGACCCGGAGGGCAACGAGCTTTGCATCGAACGGGGGGAACGGGGCTGATGGAGGCGCGGCTGCCAGTCGGTATGGGGGTCCATCGTCCAGAGCCCGCCGATGACGAGGAAGAGGTCGCTCGCGGTGATCCCCGGGCGGATGGTGCCGGCGTCCTCGGCTGCTCGGAGCAGGAGTTCGGCCGCCTCGGTCACCGGTGCGTGACCCGGCTTCTCCGGCCGACCGGGTGTGCTGGTGGCCTGGCGGATGGCGTCGGCCAGGCCCGCCTTGGTCATGGCGAACCGGGCCAGCCGGTCCATCCACTCGCGCAGCGCCCGGTCGGGTTCCCGGCTCTCCAGCAGTACCGGGGCGGTGTCGGCGACCTGCTGCATCTCGTGCCGGTAGATCTCCAGGACGAGCGCCTCACGGCTGGGGAAGTGACGGTAGAAAGTGCCCTGCCCGACGCCCGCCTTCTTGGCGATCGCGCTCAAGGGGACGCCCGCCGAGCGCGTCAGTTCCTCCAGTGCGACTTCCAGGATGCGCTCGCGGTTGCGCTGCGCGTCCGAGCGCAGGGGAGCGTCCTTCTTCTGCCGCACTCGCCCTCCTCGCGGGCCATGGCCTGAACCCGCCCCTTGTTAAGCGGACAGTTGTCCGTTACGTTTTCCGGGTAACGGACAACTGTCCGCTTGTTCCATCGTATCGGCGTGCCGCGTGTGCGGACAGCCTGCGGCCGCGTGCCCCGGGCCCGCCCGCCCCGCATCCTGCACGGTCGCGCACCGGCTTCGCCACCCGCAGCGACCCTGCCCCCCGACCTCGCGATGTGAGAGAGAAGGCTTCCATGCCCCCATCGACGTCCAGCGACCTCACCCTGTCCGTCAACGGCGAGAAGTACACGCTGACCGTCGACCACCGCACCACCCTGCTCGACGCCCTGCGGGAACGACTCGACATGACGGGCACCAAGAAGGGCTGCGACCAGGGCCAGTGCGGTGCCTGCACGGTCCTGCTCGACGGCCGCCGGAGCGTGGCCTGCCTCCAGTTCGCCGTGGCCGCGGAGGGCCGCGAGATCACCACCATCGAAGGCGTGGCCGAGGGCGAGCGACTGCACCCCGTGCAGCAGGCGTTCCTCGACCTCGACGGCTTCCAGTGCGGCTACTGCACGCCGGGCCAGATCTGCTCGGCCATCGCCGTGATCGAGGAGCACGCGGCCGGCTGGCCGAGCGCGGTCACCGGCGACGTCCGGCCCGAAGCGGGACCACCACCGCTGACCACGGAGGAGATCCGCGAGCGCATGAGCGGCAACCTGTGCCGCTGCGGCGCGTACGTGTCGATCGTCCAGGCCGTGGCCAGGGCCGCCGAGGAGACCGAGGGAGCTGCGGCATGAGGGAGTTCGGCTACCAGCGGGCGTACGACGTCTCCGGCGCGGTCGCACTGCTCGACGGCGACGGGGAAGCCCGATTCCTGGGCGGCGGCACGAATCTCGTCGACCTGATGAAGGCCGGCGTCGAACGGCCCGCCCGGCTCGTCGACGTACGCGAACTGCCCCTGAACCGCGTCGAGCCGGCCGAGGACGGCGGGCTGCGCATCGGGGCGACCGTCACCAACAGCGACCTGGCCGCCCACCCCGAGGCCCGGCGCCGCTACCCGGCCCTCGCGCAGGCCGTGCTGGCCGGAGCCTCCGGGCAGCTGCGCAACATGGCCACGGTCGGCGGCAACCTGCTCCAGCGCACCCGCTGCGGCTACTTCGCCGACGTCACCTCCCCCTGCAACAAGCGCGAT
>NZ_JBEXSH010001288.1:0-1778 GCF_040613555.1 Streptomyces sp. NPDC006265 | reverse complement strand
CTGTACTCCGCGATCGGCGACTCCATCCCGATCCTGTGCATCACGGGCCAGGCCCCTACCGCCGTGATCCACAAGGAGGACTTCCAGGCCGTCGACATCGCCTCCATCGCCAAGCCGGTCACGAAGATGGCCGTCACGGTGCTGGAGGCCGCGCAGGTCCCGGGCGTCTTCCAGCAGGCCTTCCACCTGATGCGCTCCGGCCGCCCCGGCCCGGTCCTCATCGACCTGCCGATCGACGTGCAGCTGACGGAGATCGAGTTCGACCCGGAGACGTACGAGCCGCTCCCGGTCTACAGGCCCGCCGCGTCCCGCGCCCAGATCGAGAAGGCGATCGGGATGCTGAACGCGTCCGAGCGGCCGCTGATCGTCGCGGGCGGCGGCATCATCAACGCCGACGCCGCCGAACTCCTCGTCGAATTCGCCGAACTGACGGGCACTCCGGTCGTCCCGACCCTGATGGGCTGGGGCCTGCTGCCCGACGACCACGAGCTGAACGCAGGCATGGTGGGCCTGCAGACCTCGCACCGCTACGGCAACGCGACCTTCCTGGAGTCCGACTTCGTCCTCGGCATCGGCAACCGCTGGGCCAACCGCCACACCGGCAAGCTCGACGTCTACACCGCCGGACGGACGTTCGTGCACGTCGACATCGAGCCCACCCAGATCGGCAGGATCTTCGCCCCGGACTACGGCATCGCCTCCGACGCCAAGGCCGCCCTGAAGCTGTTCGTCGAGGTCGCCCGCGAGCTGAAGGCGGCAGGCAGGCTGTCCGACCGCTCCGAGTGGGCCGAGGCCGCGCAGGAGCGCAAGGCGACCCTCCAGCGCCGTACGCACTTCGACGACATCCCGATCAAGCCGCAGCGCGTCTACGAGGAGATGAACAAGGCCTTCGGCCCGGAGACCCGGTACGTCTCCACCATCGGCCTCTCGCAGATCGCCGGTGCCCAGATGCTGCACGTCTACCGGCCCCGGCACTGGATCAACTGCGGCCAGGCCGGCCCGCTCGGCTGGACCATCCCGGCCGCGCTCGGCGTCGCCAAGGCCGACCCGGAGGCCTCCGTCGTCGCGCTCTCCGGCGACTACGACTTCCAGTTCATGCTGGAGGAACTCGCGGTCGGCGCGCAGCACAGGATCCCGTACGTGCATGTCCTGGTGAACAACTCCTACCTGGGCCTGATCCGGCAGGCGCAGCGGGCGTTCGAGATCGACTTCCAGGTCAACTTGGAGTTTGAGAACCTCAACTCGCCGGAGCTCGGCGTCTACGGCGTCGACCACGTCAAGGTCGCCGAGGGCCTCGGCTGCAAGGCGATCCGGGTCACCGACCCCGCCGAGCTGGGCGACGCCTTCGAGCAGGCCAAGAAGCTGGCTGCGGAGCACCGTGTCCCGGTCGTCGTCGAGGCGATCCTGGAGCGCGTCACCAACATCTCCATGTCGACGACCAACGACATCGGCAACGTCGTGGAGTTCGAGGAGGTCGCCACCGAGCCCGGCCACGCGCCGACCTCGATCAGGACGCTGAAGGTCTGACACCCGCGCGGCAGAAGGGGCGGCCGTCCGGGAGGACGAGCCGCCCCTCACACATACCCGGCCCCCTCGAAGGGCGCCGGCCACCTCACTCGCCGCCCCCGCCCCAGCCACAGGAGAGGAAGGCACCGCCACCGCCGTTCGTACCGCGCGGCGAGTCCTGCACCAGCTGGTGGTAGTGAAGGACAAGATCGACAACGGCGGGTCGGTCATGCCGTGGATGGACGCCTACGTGGTGACCGAGACCAAGATGG
>NZ_JBEXSH010001287.1:0-1778 GCF_040613555.1 Streptomyces sp. NPDC006265 | reverse complement strand
ACTAGCCGGTGACTTCGCACTTGGGGGTTTAGGTCTCCAGCCAGCGGGGTCTGGTTTCGTCGATGCCGAGGAGTTCGAGCAGGTGTGCTTGGACTCCTCGGCTGATGAGGATGGCGGGTGGGCTGGTGGTTGTGCCGGGGCGGAGCATGAGGCTGTCGAGGTGGTAGAGGATCATGCGTCCGGTGGGGCGGACCTTGCGGTTGTCGGGGTAGAGGCCGCTCATGGTCTGCTCGGGTCCGAGGGCCTGACGGACTTGGCGTTCGATCAGGCAGAACACCAGCAGGGCCAGGCAGATGACGGTGATCAGAGCGGCGATGCGGCGGTTGTGCTCCAGGAAGATCGGGGCGACGGCCAGCGGGCCTTTGAAGTCGCCGTAGCGGCGCTCGACCACGCTTTGGCCTTTGTAACGCTTGAGGACTTCAGCGGCGTCGGCCTGCTTGGGGGTGAGCCGGGTGATCAGGGCATACCAGCCGTCGGCGGCGGCCTCGGCATCCAGCACGTCCTGGTCGAAGTGCCAGGCCAGGGACGGGCGCCCGTCAGGGGCGGTGGTCACAGTGGTGCGCAGGCAGCTCGCCACGCGTCGGGCCTTGGCGATCACGCCGATGCGGGCCTCGACCTTCGCTGCGGTGTTGTAGTAGCGGCCGCCGGCGGAGCGCTGCAGTTTGTCCAGGTCTTCCGTCGCCTTGGCCAGGCGTTTGGCGCGGGCCGCCTGCTGGCCTTTGGCGTTGCCGGTGGAGTGGACCAGGATCCGGCGCAGCCGGTGGACCGGGTCGCGTTTGCGCGGCCCGGCCATGACATGGACGTCTTCCAGGACCCGGTAGGTCTCCCGCTGGTCGGCGGGGGTGTTCCGCTCGCGGTCGCGGTCGTTGACGTAGTCGACCCGCTGGGCGGACTGCACGTCCAAGGCGGCGTAGACCTCGTCCTTGACCTGGGCAGCCGGGATCGGGGCGATGAAGTCGACTTTCGCGTCCAGCAGCGCGGTGATGTTCGGGTAGGACACGAGCTTGGAGTCCGCGACCAGCAGGAAGTCTTTGCGGTCGGCGATCTTCCGCAGGGCTTTCATCGCGCCGACGACCTGGGCGACCTCGCCCGCACCGCCGTCGTAGACCCGGTGGAAGAGCGGGATGCCGCCGTCGCGGCTGACTGCCAGCCCGGCCTGGATCTGCTTCAGGTCCACCCGCCGGTCCTTGGGGTGGCCGTACCTGACCTGCGGGAACCCGTCCTCCTGGTCCTCGTACGCACCGAACATGGACATCGAGGTCATATCCCAGTGAATCTGGGCGGTGTCGACGCCGAACTCCGCGATGGCCTGCGCACCGACCGAGCCGGTGATCTCCTCCAGGCGCGGCGCGATCGCGTCCAGCGCGCGGGCGAGCCGATCATCGTTGAGCAACTCGGCGGCCACGCCGAAGACCTCCTCCACGGCCCACGTACGGGCCCAGTCCTCCACCCGGACCATCGACGTGGGCGAGGACAGCCGGTTGGCGACCAGTACCTCGATGACCTGCCCGTGCGTCAGATGCGCCACATCCCGGACCGGGCACAGCTCGTCGATGATCCCGGCCACGTCCAGCCGGCGCAGAAACTCGGCAGAGGCAGGCAGAGCGCCCAGACGCCTCTCCACCACGGAAGTCAACTCCACTGCCATGCGGGAACGTTGGACCCGGGAACGACGTGTACGAGATATCGGCACGTCCACTCAACGAGTCACACCCGTCCAGGTACCGGTCACATCATCAGATCACCCGAACCGGTCATGTGCGGAGGATGGGACTAGC
>NZ_JBEXSH010001286.1:0-1781 GCF_040613555.1 Streptomyces sp. NPDC006265 | reverse complement strand
CCGGCGGGGGGCGCCCGCTCCGCCGGGGTGGGGGCCCCCCCCTGGGGGCGGCACCCGACCCAAGGAGAGCGGCACCCCGCTACGTCGGGCTGCGGACCCATCCGGCGCCAGCGCCATCGCAGCGGCACCCCGTTCCCCCGGGTTGTGGACCACCCGGCCCCAGCGACGACCCCGTTCCCCCGGGTTGTGGACCACCCGGCCCCAGCGACAACCCCGAGCACCCGCACACAAGCCCCTGAGCAACGCCCGGCACCGAAAACCCACCGGTTCTCGCGCCGACCCCGGCGACAATGACCCCGTGCGGTACAGAATCCTGGGCGTCACCACGGCAGAGGACGAGAACGGCTCAGTCGTACCCGTCGGCGGACCACGGCTCCGTGCCCTGCTCACCGCCCTGGCCCTGCGCCCCTCCCGCGTCACCACCCCCCAGACGCTGATCGACGAGGTCTGGGCACAGGAGCCGCCCCAGGACGCCCCCGCCGCGCTCCAAGCCCTCGTCGGCCGCCTCCGCAAAGCCCTCGGCAAGGACGCGATCACCTCCGAGACGGGCGGCTACCGACTCGCGGCGGGCCGGGACGACATCGACCTCTTCGTCTTCGAACGGCTCGTCCAGCAGGGCACCGACGCCCTCACCGCCGACGACCCCGCCCGAGCGGAGCAGCACCTCGACGCCGCCCTCGCCCTCTGGCACGGGCCCGCCCTCGCCGACCTCCCCGACCGCTCCGCCGCCTCCCGCCCGGAGGCGACGCGCCTGGAGGCGACCCGGGCCAGGGCGGAGGCCCGGCTACGGCTCGGCCGCGGGCCGGACGTCGTACCGGAACTGCGGGAACTGACAGCCGTACACCCCTACGACGAGCCGCTGCACGCGCTCCTCATCCGTGCCCTGCGCGACACCGGCCGGGACGCCGACGCCCTCGCCGCGTACGAAACCGCCCGCCGGGCCCTGGCCGAAGGCCTCGGCACCGATCCCGGCCCCCACCTGCGTGCCCTCCACGCCGGCCTGCTCGACCCCGCCCCGTCGGAGGAGAAGCCACCGGCCGCTCCGCCGGAGCGCGAGCGCGTACGGCCCGGCGCCATCCGGCCCCGTCTGACCTCCTTCGTCGGCCGGGAACCCGAGATCGACGCCATCCGTTCCGAAGTGCACAGGGCCCGCCTCGTCACCCTCACCGGACCGGGCGGCTCAGGAAAGACCCGTCTCGCCGAGGAAGCCGCCGCCGGGCTCCCGCAGGCACGGCTGGCCGAGCTCGCCCCGCTCGACCGGCCGGAGGCGGTGCCGGGAGCGGTGGTCAGTGCGCTCGGTCTGCGCGAGACCGTGTTGCTGACCAGCGAGCACACAGCCGTGCAGGACGACCCCGTAGGCCTGCTCGTCGAGTTCTGCGCGCCGCGCAGCCTCGTTCTGATCCTTGACAACTGCGAGCATGTCATCGGCGCCGCGGCCCACCTCGCGGAGACCCTGCTGACCCAATGCCCGGGGCTCACCATCCTGGCCACCAGCCGTGAACCACTCGGCGTACCGGGCGAGTTGGTGCGTCCGGTCGAGCCCCTGCGCCCGGACCACGCCCGTCGGCTGTTCGCGGAGCGAGCCGCGGCCGTCCGTCCCGACGCGGACGCCGTGCTCCGCGACGAGCAGGCGGTGGCGGAGATCTGCCGACGGCTGGACGGACTGCCGCTCGCCATCGAACTGGCGGCGGCCCGGCTCCGGCTGCTCACCCCCCGGCAGATCGCCGACCGCCTCGACGACCGCTTCCGCCTCCTCACCTCCGGGAGTCGTACGGTCCTGC
>NZ_JBEXSH010001285.1:0-1790 GCF_040613555.1 Streptomyces sp. NPDC006265 | reverse complement strand
CGCCAAGTTCGGCTGCTCGACCGGCTTCAGCGGGCCGCGGCCACCGGAGGGCTCCGACTTCGCGGGCCTCGTGCACTTCGAAGTGCGACGGGCCCGCGCTCTGTTCGCCGAGGGCTACCGGCTGCTCCCCATGCTCGACCGGCGCAGCGGCGCCTGTGTCGCCGCCATGGCCGGCATCTACCGGCGCCTCCTCGACCGCATCGAGCGCGACCCGGAGGCCGTGCTGCGCGGCCGGGTCTCCCTGCCGGGCCGGGAGAAGGCGTTCGTCGCCGTGCGCGGCCTGTCCGGCCTGGACGCCCGGCACGTGACCCGGCGGACCGTCAGGAGGCGTGTGTGAACGGCACAGAGGCCGCCGTCGGCGGTGCGACCCGGGTGGCCGGGCGCGGGTGTGACGCGCCTCTCGGCCGAGCCGTCGCAGACAACCGGCGGGCAACCCTCCGGCGCGGGGCCGCGTCCCTGACGGAGACGGCCGGTCGTGCACCGTTCGAGCAGCGCGCTCCGGCCCTGGGGGAGGGTTCGCGATGAACCACGGCACACGGCCCGGGGGACCGGCGGCACAGGCGCGGCACGCCGTCGTGGTGGGCGGCGGGCTCGCCGGTGTCACCACCGCGCTCGCGCTCGCCGACTCGGGGGTGCGCGTCACCCTGCTGGAGGGCAGGCCGCGACTGGGCGGTCTGGCCTTCTCCTTCCAGCGCGGCGACCTCACCGTCGACAACGGCCAGCACGTCTACCTGCGCTGCTGCACCGCCTACCGCTGGTTCCTCGGCCGCATCGAGGGCGCGGCGCTGGCCCCGCTGCAGGACCGGCTCGACGTACCCGTCCTGGACCCCTCCCGGCCCGAGGGGCGCCGCCTCGGCAGGCTGCGCAGGGACGCCCTGCCCGTGCCGCTGCACCTGGGGCGCAGCCTCGCCTCCTATCCGCACCTGTCGCTCGCCGACCGCGCCAGGGTGGGCCGGGCCGCGCTCGCGCTCAAGGGACTCGACCTCGCCGACCCGGCGCTGGACACCCAGGACTTCGGCAGCTGGCTGGCCGCGCACGGACAGTCGGCACGCGCCGTCGAGGCCCTGTGGGACCTGGTCGGGATCGCCACCCTCAACGCCGTGGCCTCCGACGCCTCCCTGGCGCTCGCCGCGATGGTGTTCAAGACCGGTCTGCTGTCCGACCCGGCCGCGGCCGACATCGGCTGGGCCCGGGTCCCGCTGGGCGACCTGCACGACCGGCTGGCCCGCAAGGCGCTCGACTCCGCGGGCGTGCGCACCGGGCTCCGCACCCGCGTCACCTCCGTCTCCTCGAACGGGAACGGGCAGTGGAGCGTCGAGGTCCCCGGAGAGACGCTGGAGGCCGACGCGGTGGTCCTCGCCGTACCGCAGCGCGAGGCGCACGACCTGCTGCCGGCGGGAGCCCTCGACGCGCCCGAGCGGCTCCTGGAGATCGGCACCGCGCCGATCCTCAACGTCCATGTGGTGTACGACCGCACGGTCCTCGGCCGGCCGTTCTTCGCCGCCCTGGGCAGCCCCGTGCAGTGGGTCTTCGACCGGACCGACGCGTCCGGGCTGCGCGAGGGCCAGTACCTCGCCCTGTCGCAGTCGGTCGCCCAGGACGAGATCGACGAGCCCGTGGCCGTGCTGCGCGCGCGGTACCTGCCCGAGCTGGAACGGCTGCTGCCGCTGACCCGCGGCGCCGCCGTGAGGGACTTCTTCGTCACCCGGGAGCGCACCGCGACGTTCGCTCCCACCCCCGGCGTCGGGCGCCTCAGGCCCGGCGCCCGCACCAAGGCATCCGGCCTCTAC
>NZ_JBEXSH010001284.1:0-1793 GCF_040613555.1 Streptomyces sp. NPDC006265 | reverse complement strand
GAGCAGCCGCAGAGGCACATCCCCGTCCCCGACACCGTCCGCGCAGATCCGGAAGCCCTGCCCGCGCAGCGCGTCCACCGCTTCCAGCAGAGCCTGCTGCGGTACATGCGTGTACGGCGGGCAGAGGTCCAGCGTCACCTCCCAGGGAAGCCGCCCGGCCTCACGCACGGCGTCGTGCAGGGAAGGGAGCCCTCCAAGGTCGGCGAGGGTCCCGGCGAACACGTTGACGAACAGCGGAAGCAGGGTCTCCCCTCGCGCCGCAGCGTGGATCGCCGACACCGCCAGTCGGCAGTCGAGCTCCGGGTCCCGGCGGGCCTCGGCCAGAACGTCGCCGGTCTCCGGTCGGGCGAGTATCTCCAGCCCCGCGACCGCGCCGGTCGTCAGATTGACCACCGGTTGGAAGGCGAAGCGGAGAGGGTCCGTCCAGGAGTGCACGGGAGCATGATTGACGCCGTCGGTGCACACCCGAGCGCAGTTCATGAGACGTTCACGCAGGATTTCTCCGCGATCACACAACGTATTCCTCAGGGCTCGATGAGCCGCTACGACCGGCATCAGTATCAGCAGCGGCGCCGGTCCGGGATCACTGAGGGCTCACCGCACCCCGATCACCGCCGACCCGTGCCCGAACAGCCCCTGGTTAGCGGTGATGCCCACGCGCGCTCCCACGACCTGTCGGTCACCCGCCACGCCCCTCAACTGCCAGGTCAGCTCGCACACCTGGGCTATCGCCTGCGCTGGGACGGCCTCCCCGAAGGAGGCCAGTCCGCCGCTGGCGTTCACCGGTATACGCCCGCCCAGGGCCGTCGCCCCGTCCCTCAGCAGCTTCACGCCCTCGCCCTCACCGCACAGCCCCAAGTCCTCGTACCACTGCAACTCGAGAGCGGTGGACAGGTCGTAGACCTCGGCCAGCGACAGGTCCTCCGGCCCGATTTCCGCCTCCTCGTATGCCGCCCGGGCGATCGATCTGCGGAACGTCTCGCCGGGTGGCTCTACCGCCCCCGCGGAGTCCGTCGCGATGTCCGGTAGGTCCAGCACGGTGTTCGGGTAGCGCGGGGTCACCGTGGACACGGCCCGGATCCGCACCGGCTCCGCCTGCCCGTGCCGGCGCGCGTACTCCATGCTCGAGAGCACGACCGCCGCGCCGCCGTCGGAGGTGGCACAGATGTCGAGAAGCCGCAGCGGGTCGGCGACGACGGCGGAGGCGGCGACCTCCTCGGCGGTCACGCGGCCGCGGTAGCGCGCGTGGGGGTTCAGCGCTCCCATCGCCGAGTTCTTCACCTTCACCTGTGCGAAGTCGTCCGGCGTGTCACCGTGCTGAGCCATGCGTCTGCGGGCGTACAGCCCGAAGTACACCGGGTTGGCCGCCCCGAGGATCCGGAACCGCAGCCAGTCGGGATCGTCCGGCCGGTCGCCGCCCGCAGGGCGGAAGAACCCCTTGGGAGCGGCATCGGCCCCCACGACGAGCACCACATCGGCGAGCCCGGCGAGGATCTGGGCCCGCGCGGCGTCGATGGCCTGAGCCCCGGACGCGCACGCGGCGTACACGCTGGTGACCCGGGCCCCTTGCCAGCCCAGTCCCTTCGCGAACGTGGCTCCGGAGACATAGCCGGGATAGCCGCCCCGCACCGTGTCCGCACCGATGATCGCGCCGATGTCCGGCCACTCCAGCCCGGCATCGGCGAGCGCCTCGCGGGCCGCACTCCACCGAACTGGCCGTCCTCGTCGCGGCCAACCTCGCGGCGACCGTGCTGCGCTTCCTGCTCTTCCGGGTGTGGGTGTTCCCGGACCGG
>NZ_JBEXSH010001283.1:0-1800 GCF_040613555.1 Streptomyces sp. NPDC006265 | reverse complement strand
GGAGCGGCGCCGTTCCTGCGCGGCCCGTACCCGACGATGTACGCCAACCAGCCCTGGACCATCCGCCAGTACGCCGGCTTCTCGACGGCCGAGGCTCGGCGGGCCGGGTGCGGGCCGTCCGCCTCGCCTCGGGCGAGCGCATCCCGTGCGACGCGGTGGTGCTGACCTGCGAACTGCCCGCCGCGCACCGGCTGCTGGGCCGGACACCCCGGCGCCCGGTACGGCTGCGGCACTCACCGTCCGCGGTGGTCCTGCACGCGGGGACCGACCGCACCTGGCCCCACCTCGCCCACCACACGCTGTCCTTCGGCGCCGCGTGGGAGCGCACCTTCGACGAACTGACCCGCTGGGGAACGCTGATGAGCGACCCGTCCCTGCTGATCACCCGTCCGACCACGCACGACACCTCGCTGGCGCCGCCGGGCCGCCACCTCCACTACGTCCTGGCGCCCTGCCCCAACACCGCCGTCGGCCCCTCCGCCGCCGCCTGGCGCGACCTGGGCCCGCGCTACCGCGACAGCCTGCTCGCCGAACTCGAACGCCGCGGCCTCCACGGGTTCGGCGACAGCATCGAGGAGGAACTGCTGGTGACCCCGCTCGACTGGACGGCCCAGGGCCACGCGGCGGGCAGTCCCTTCTCCGTCTCCCACACCTTCGCCCAGACCGGGCCCTTCAGGCCGCGCAACCTCGTCCGCGGGCTGGACAACGTGGTGCTCGCCGGCTGCGGGACCACACCCGGTGTCGGCGTACCGACCGTGCTCATCAGCGGGAAACTCGCCGCCGCCCGCGTCACCGGGGGCCGCACCCGGGCGAGTCGGCCCTCGAACCGCCGCCCGACCGCCCCGACCGCCCCGACCGCCCCGACCGCCCCGACCGGAGCAGGTGCCCATGACCCGTCGTGAACTGGACGCCGCCGGAATCACCGCCCCCGGCCTGCGCACCGACTACGGCGTGTGCCGGCAGCTCAACGCCCGGCACGGCCGGACCTACTTCCTGGCGACGCGCCTGCTGCCGCTGGAACGCCGTTCCGCGGTGCACGCGCTGTACGGCTTCGCCCGCTGGGCCGACGACATCGTCGACGACCTGGACCGGCGTCTGACCCCCGACGAGCGGGACCTGATGCTGAAGCGGCTGGAGGGCGACCTCGCGCACGCGCTGCGCACCGGCGGCGGGGCCGAACCGGTGGTCCGGGCCGTGGCCGACACCGCCGGGCGCCACGGCATCGAGGTGGACCTGTTCGCCGACTTCCTCGCCTCGATGCGAGCCGACCTGACCGTCACTGACTACCCGACCTACGCCGACCTGCGGGCCTACATGTACGGCTCGGCCGCGGTGATCGGCCTGCAGATGCTGCCCGTGCTCGGCACGGTCGTCCCGCGCGAGGAGGCGGCACCGCACGCGGCGGCCCTCGGCGTGGCGTTCCAGCTCACCAACTTCCTGCGGGACGTGGGCGAGGACCTGGACCGCGGTCGCGTCTACCTGCCCGCCGACCTGCTCGCCGCCCACGGCGTGGACCGGCCGCTCCTGGAGTGGAGCAGGCGCAGCGGCCGCCGCGATCCGCGCATCCGGGCGGCACTCGTCGCCGCCGAGGCCCTGACCAGGGACGTGTACCGGACGGCGGAACCGGGCATCGCGATGCTCGACCCGCGGGTACGCCCCTGCATCAGGACGGCGTTCACGCTGTACGGCGGCATCCTCGACGCGATCGCCCGGCACGACTACACGGTGCTGCACCACCGGGCGGTCCAAGTTCCAGGGCCTGGTCGGCGATGTCCAGGTACTCCTCGACCGACGAGTAGG
>NZ_JBEXSH010001282.1:0-1815 GCF_040613555.1 Streptomyces sp. NPDC006265 | reverse complement strand
CCTGCGGCATCGAGGTCCACCAGCCCGAACCGGTGCCGCCGTGACCGCGTGCGACCGCGCACACACCTCGGCCAGTGCCTCGGCGGTCACAGGCGAAACGACGCCCTCCTCCGTGACGATCGCCGTCACCAGCTCGGCCGGAGTCACGTCGAACGCCGGGTTGTACGCCTGCGTCCCCAGCGGCGCCACCGGGATCCCGCCGCCCGCCTCCGTTCCGGCCACCGGCACCTGCGGCGCCGTCACCTCGGTCACCTCGTGACCGGGCCGCTGCTCGACCTCGATGGACGCGCCGTCCGCCGTGTCCAGATCCACCGTCGTCACCGGCGCCACCACGATGAACGGCACGTGGTGGTACCGGGCCAGCACCGCCAGCGGATAGCTCCCGACCTTGTTCGCCACCGAACCGTCCGCCGTGATGCGGTCCGCCCCGATCAGCACCGCGTCCACCTCCCCGGCGGCGAACAGCGACCCCGCCGCGTTGTCGGTGAGCAGCGTGTACGCCATCCCGCTGCGAGCCGCCTCGTACGCCGTCAGGCGGGCGCCCTGCAGCAACGGCCGTGTCTCGTCCACCCACAGCCGCCGCAGCCGCCCCGTCCGGTGCGCCGCGAGCGCCACCGCGAACGCCGTGCCCTCCCCGCCCGACACCAGCGAACCGGTGTTGCAGTGGGTGAGGATCCGGTGCCCTCCGCCCGGCAGCAGCTCACCCAGCAGCGCCAGCCCGTGCTCGGCCATCCGCCCACTGGCCTCGGCGTCCTCCCGGTGCAGCTGCCGCGCCGCGGCCAGCGCCGCCGAGGCCGCCTGCCGAACGTCACCGCCCTTGGCCAGCGCCGCCTCGTGCGCCGACTGCGCCCGGCGCACGCCCACGGCCAGGTTCACCGCGGTCGGCCGGGCACCCGCCAGCGCGGCCGCCGCCTCGTCCACGTCGAAGCCCCGCACGGCGGCGAGCGCGACGCCGTACGCTCCCGCGATGCCGAGCAGCGGTGCCCCGCGCACGGCCAGCGAGCGGATCGCCTCCACGAGTGCCGACGCGTCCGTACAGACCAGTTCGACCTCCTCGGCAGGCAGCCTCGTCTGGTCCAGCAGGACCAGAACGGGGCCTTCCGGTGGCTCTTCCCAGCGGATCGCCGGGGTCTCGGTCGGCCGCTTGTCATCACCGCTGTGCGCGTACTGATCAGCCATGCCGTCAGTCTGCCCCCAATCGAGCGGACAATTGAAGGTACGCAGCCCATACCGCGGCCGGTCACTCCAAGACCACCCCATGGCACGATGGCTGCCAAGCTGCCGCCGCGACCGCGGACGGGCACCGTGAAGGAGCGACGATGAACGACACTCCGGGCTGGGCCTCGCCCGGATCCGCCCCGTCCGACGGGCAGAAGCCGGACCAGTCCGGCCCTGCCGAGCCCACCGACCGCCCCGCACAACCCGCGGACCAGCCCGGCCGGGCCCCGCAGGACCCCGGCCCGCAGTGGTCCAAGGAACAGCCGCCACCGGCCCAGTGGTCCGCCCCCGGCGGACCGTCCGTCCCAGGCCAGGCGCCCCCGCCCCCGCCCCCCGGCCCGGGCTGGGGCAACCAGCCCCCCGGCGGCTACGGCCCCGGCGGACACGGCCCCGCAGGCCACAGCGGATACGGCGCCCCCGGACGCCCCGGCGGCTGGGGGAACGGCTGGGGCGGCCCCCCGCCCGCCGCCAAGCCCGGCGTCATCCCGCTCCGCCCGCTCGGCGTGGGCGAGATCCTCGACGGCGCCGTCTCCACCATGCGCACCTACTGGCGCACGGTCCTCGGCATCTCGCTGACCGTCGCCGTCCTCACCGAGG
>NZ_JBEXSH010001281.1:0-1815 GCF_040613555.1 Streptomyces sp. NPDC006265 | reverse complement strand
CTCACGGCGCCCGGCCGGGCGGCATGAGCGAGCGCCGGGCACCCCGCGGTTCGGGGCACCCGGCGCTCCGAGCGGAGCGGGTCAGCGCGCGTACCGCATGAACGCCCGCACCATGTGGCACGTCGTGTCCGACGGCGGGTGGACGCCGATCATTTCGGCCGTGTCGCGGATCGTCTCGTTGCGCGCCTGGTTCGGCATGTAGACGCCCGAGTCGAGCAGGGCGATGGCGAGGCGCATCGCCTTGAGGCGGCGGTTGTGTGTCACGTACCACTGACGCGGCCGGCCCGGCGGCAGCGGCCGCTTCTGAACGGGCGCGCAGGGCAGGTCGAGCAGGACGGGACGCTTCGCGGTGGACTGGGTGGGCAACGGCTTCGGCTTCAGGGCGGCAGCGGGCACAGGCATCCTCCTGTCGCGGTCGGGCGGCTCACCGAAGACGTCGGCATCCCCGGCGCCACCCTCGAACACTGCTTACAGTTTACCGCCCGGCACTGACAACCGGGAGTCCACAAGGCTCGACAAACGCCCAGGTAAGCAAGGGATTTGGCGGGGTGTCACGGCGGGTCTGCGAGGTGCCGGTGGGGCGTCAGAAAATCGAACAAGCCGGTCGGCACGTACCGTGTGCGCATGGAGATCTGGATCAACCCCGCGTGTTCGAAGTGCCGCAGCGCCCTGACGCTGCTCGACGCCGAGGGCGCCGACTACACCGTCCGCCGCTACCTGGAGGACGTGCCCAGCGAGGACGAGATCCGGGGCGTGCTCGAGCGCCTCGGTCTCGAGCCCTGGGACATCACCCGCACCCAGGAGCCCGACGCCGAGGAGCTCGGGCTCAAGGAGTGGCCGCGGGACGCCGGTTCGCGCGACCGCTGGATCACGGCGCTCGCCGGGCACCCCAGGCTGATCCAGCGCCCGATCATCACCGCGGACGACGGCACGGCGGTGGTCGGCCGCACCGACGAGGCCGTGCGGGACGCGCTGTCGCGCTGACCGTCGCGTCGACCGGCCACCAACCCTGCTGTGACGCAGGTCACTTGAGTGACTCCTGTAACCACTGAGTGGCCTCGTTCGGTATCTCGTACATAGCGGCGTACGCTCCCCTACCTCTTCAGGAGGCGCGCATGTCGCGCAGGAGAACTCTCGGCACGAAGAAGAAGATCGCGCTGCTGGTGAGCGCGGCGACGGTGGCGGGAGGCGGGGCCTTCGTCATGGCGAGCACGTCGAACGCCGCGCCGACCCCCAAGTCGGCGTCGGAATCGACGGTCTGCCTGGGTCTCGCCACCGCCCTCGGCAACAACCAGAAGTTCATCGCGGACCAGCGGGCCGACCCGGACGCGCAGTCCGAGGCGCGGATCGCCAACCGCGAGGCAGTCGTCGCGGAGATCGAGCGGAAGCAGGAGGCGTCGGGGTGCGCCGTCGGGGAGTCGGCTCAGGACTCCCAGACCGCGCAGCCGTCGCAGCCCGCCCAGTCGGCGCAGCCGCCCGCGGCGTCGGTCCAGCCGTCGCAGCCCGCCGCGTCCGCCCCCGCGGGAAACGGCGGCGGTGCCGCTGCCTCCGGGCAGCAGGTGTGCAACGGCTCCACGGTCACGCTCTCCGGTGAGGGCGGTGCGCCTGCCGCGTCCAGCAACCAGTTCCCGGCCGGCACGAAGCTGAAGGTCACCAACCTGGACAACAACAAGTCCACGACGGTGGAGGTCACTTCGGCCTCCGGCAGCTGTGCGCTGCTCAACAACGCGGCCTTCGAACAGGTCCGTGAGCCCGGCAAGTTCCTGATCCGCCGGGCCCTGATCGAGAAGGTGGGGTGAGGCCGTACGACCGACT
>NZ_JBEXSH010001280.1:0-1821 GCF_040613555.1 Streptomyces sp. NPDC006265 | reverse complement strand
GGTACAGGCTGTGGTCCTGCCCGGCCTCGAACACCTCGACGTAGTGCGCGGCCAGTTCCATCGGCGGGGTGACGGCCGCGTGGACGTCGCCACCCGCCACAGGGAGGCGAGCAGCGTGTCCTCGCCGACGTACGCGGGGGCCGTGGTGGCGGTGCCGCCGCCGAGCCGGTAGCCGATGCGCACCGGCTGGACCGGCACCCCCGCGTCCAGCGCGGCCTGGAAGTCGGCCCGGCGGAAGGTGCCCTGCGCCCGGCCGCACCAGGTGCTGCCCTCGGGGAAGGCCGCGACCGCGGCGCCCTCACGCAGCGCCGCGGCGATCCGGGCGACCGTGTCCGGGAGGGCCCGCAGCCGGTCGCGGTCGATGAACAGGGTCCCGCCGCGGGCGGCCAGGGCACCGGCGACCGGCCAGCGCCGTACCTCCGTCTTGGCCAGCATCCGGGCGGGGCGTACGGCGGCCAGCAGCGGGATGTCCAGCCAGGAGATGTGGTTGGCGACCAGCAGCAGTCCGCCGGTGGGAGCGGTGGCACCGGTGATACGGACCCGGACCCCCGCGGCCCGCACGATCCACCGGCACCAGCTCCGGATCAGGGACGGCGGGATCCGGGCGCCGAAGGGCGTCAGCGTGATGCCCGCGAGGAGGAGCAGGAGGACCGTACCGAGCCGCAGCACAGCACGCGGCACGGCCCGCGCGCGCACGGCCGCCGACGCCTCGACACAGGCGCGGGGCGTGCAGGGCGCGGTGGGCAGCCAGGCGCTCATCAGGCCGGGACGAGGGAGAGGAAGTGCCGCAGGTAGCGCGCGTTGACGCGGCTCATCGGCAGCAGCACGTACAGGTCGGCGACGCCGAAGGCCGGGTCGTGGGCCGGTGCGCCGCACACCCAGGCACCGAGGCGCAGGTAGCCGCGCAGCAGGGCGGGCAGTTCGACGCGGGCGGCGGGCGCGGGGCCGGGCGTCCACGGCAGCAGCGGCCGCACCCGGAACTCCTCCGGCGAGAGGTGCTTGTCGCCGACCCGGTCCCAGGTGGCGGACGCGAGAGCGCCGCCGTCGGCGAGCGGGACGGAGCAGCAGCCGGCGAGCCACTCGTGACCGCGGTCGACCATGTAGCGGGCGATGCCGGCCCAGATGAGGCTGATGACCGCGCCGTCGCGGTGGTCGGGGTGCACGCAGGAGCGGCCGACCTCGACGAGCTGCGGCCGGATCCCGTCGAGGGCGCTCAGGTCGAACTCGCCCTCGGAGTACAGCCGCCCGGCGACCGCCGCGCGCTCCGGCGGCAGCAGCCGGTAGGTGCCGACGACCTGGCCGGTGGTCTCCTCCCGGACGAGCAGGTGGTCGCAGTACGCGTCGAAGGAGTCGACGTCGAGGCCGGGCTGCGGGCCGGCCAGCAGGGCGCCCATCTCCCCGGCGAAGACGTCGTGCCGCAGCCGCTGGGCGGCACGCACGTCCTGCTCGTTCCGGGCGAGGGCGATGGTGTAGCGGGTGGGGGCCGTGGGCTGCGCGGGGCGGTCGACGGTCAGTACGCCGGTCATGGCACTCTCCTGGTCACGGGCCGGTCGGTGAGGCGGGGCGGGGCCGGGCGCTGAGGTGGCGTGCGAACCTCCGCGCTGAGGTGGTGTGCGAGCCTCCGCCTCTGTTGTCCCGAGGCCGACTGACCTTCGCGTGTCATGTGCAGAGAGAGCGGGTGTGAGGTTGTTGAACGGCTCGCGCCCCCGGGTGCGGCCCGGATGGCCTAGTGCCGCGGCAGGCAACGTTTGCCCGTTGAGGAGCGGCGTCCGGTGCGTGCTCTCGGCGTGCCGGCCGGAAGCCCCCGTACTGGACGTACTT
>NZ_JBEXSH010001279.1:0-1821 GCF_040613555.1 Streptomyces sp. NPDC006265 | reverse complement strand
GGACGATGCCCGGCGTTCCGTCACCAAAGCCAGGCAGTGGAGTGCCGCACACACGCCAGGGGGATACAGCTCCCCGCTCCGGACGGCGCACAGCGACGCAGGACCCGCTGGCCAGCCGTGGTCGGGTTAGCGGCAACTCACGCGTCCTGGGGCAACTTGCCGCATGTAGGGGGGCAGCGGGTTGGGGCGGGTGTTTCTGTCCGCCCCCACTCCGAGCGTTGGTGCAGGCACTCAGCGGTCAGCGGGCGCCAACCTCTACGGGGGTGCTCTGGCTCGTCTCGCTTCCGACCTGGAACGTCAAAGTCGTGCGGCCCGTGGCGTCGGGGTCGGTGGCCCTGACCGCTACCCACGCGGTGGACGTGGAGGACTTGCCCGCCAGTGCCAGGTTGACCTTGGAGAAGGTGAGTGTCTGGCCGTCCTGGGACAGCTGACCGGGGTAGTTCTTCACCGCTCCGTCGGAGTCCATCACGGTCAGCATGTAGCCGGGGTTGCCTTCCTCCACGAACTGCAGCCCCATTCCCTGCGGGAGGCTGACCTGGACGGTCTGCACGGGCACGGGCCCGTCGTCGGTCGACAGGTGGACTCCGGGGTAGCCGACGGGACCGCCGACGGCCAGTTTGACGTCGGGGGGTCCCCCCGGTGCGACAGAGAAGCTGGCTCCCAGAGGGGCGGTGTAGCGGTAGTAGACGCTGCCGATCTGGAAGGCGTCCTCCAGCTTGTTCCGGTCCCAGCTCAGGATGCTGGTCTTGCCGCTGGCGCTGTCGATGGACTGCGGCCAGACCAGGAACCGGTAGTACCCGGTTTTGTCGCCTGCGTCGCGCAGGTTGACGGCCTCGAGGATGTGCTTGTTGCCGGTCCCGCCGTCCGCGTGGCCCTTCACGTTCAGCTTGACCGGTGCGGGCGTGAGGTGGGACGGCGTGCCGTCCTCGTGCACCAACTGGTAGTACACGTGGTCGCTGTAGTTGCTGGCCAGATTGTCCATGCCCTGGCGGGGATTGACCAGGTCGATGATGAACTTCTCGGCAATGTAGCCGTTGTCGGACACGTAGCCGAAGCCGGCCTGGCTGTTGGGCTTCCCGCCCCAGCCGGTGTCGTACGGCAGACGGACGAACGGCCGCCCGGCATACCCCTTGCCTGCGTCGTAGTGGGGCCAGAGGGCCTCCACCGGCACGTGGGTGGTGCGGGTCGTGCCGTCGTTGAGGCTGAGCCGCACGCCGAGCTGGTACGTGCGGCTGTACTGGCCCTGTTCCGGGGCCGCGTCGACGTTGAGGTCGCCGCGCAGCGTGAAGGTGAGGACGTCCGAGTCCTCCAGGAATGTCAGGTCGATGACCTCGTACTCCTGGTTGATGCCCATCTGGCCCCGGGGCACGACATTGGCGGTGATGTAGTTCTTGCTGTCCTGGCCGTAGTAGGCGTACTCGACCTTGGAGATCTTGACGCCCGCCGGAACGCGGATGCGGCCGTCGTAGCGGAACTCGGAGTCCCACACGGAGAACCGGTTCGCGTACCCGAGGGTCTTGATGCTCGTCTGCTCCGGATCCGACGTCTGCTCATCGGCCAGCGACGCGGGCAATGCTGATGTGGTCATGCCACTCTCCTTTGGTGGAAGACCCGAGCCACTTTCCGGCTCGGGTCGAGACGAAATGACAGAAGGGGGGTGTTGCTCGTATGACGGCCGAATGGCGCGCCTGCCGCAGGCTGTGCCGGGGGCCTTCACCGGCGATGCAAGCTGCGAGTCCGCTGCATCAGGTGACGGTGCCCTCGGGTTTGCACCGTGACAGCGGACGTTTTGCCGCCGTGCCTCTCAGATCACGTCGATGG
>NZ_JBEXSH010001278.1:0-1827 GCF_040613555.1 Streptomyces sp. NPDC006265 | reverse complement strand
GCCAGCCGACTGGCTCGCGCACCCGCTCACCGTGCTGAGCAGCAAGCCGCCGCTCCAACCGCTCGGCCAGCACCACCGGCGCCTGCTCCGAGCCCACGATCCCGGCCAGCCGCCGCAACTCGGCCTCGAGCGCCACCCGCACCCGGGTACGCCCCCCGGCATGCCCGATCCGGGCCCACTCCAGCTGCACCGGGTCTAGCACCCGCTCCAATCCCCGCGGCAACGACCACCGCAACCGGACCGGCTTCGCGACGACCGGCCCGGGAGCCGTCTGCCCCACCCCCGCTCGATCCGGCTGCTGTTCCCCGCGAAGCGGGCCACCCTGATCACCAGGCTCGTCGACCACGTCGATCCTGCCCGCGCCGGATTCGATCTCGCGCCCGTCCGCGCGCTCCGGCAACGGTGGGAACCCCAACGCGGCTTCGCCGGAAAAGCGAGATGAAGCAGTACCAGAACCACCTTGAGTAACCACCGACGCGTGGTCGGCGTGGAGCAGCGCACCAACAGCCTCTGCCTCCGACGCCTTGGCCCCCTCCTCGTCCTCGCGTTCCCCCAGGTCAGAAGCACTTTCCGGGCCGGTCCAGAGCTCCTTGGCACCCTCCTGATCCCTGAGTGCACCATCGCCCCCGTCATCCAGGCCGCCGTCCCCGACATCGAAGAACCCCTGCTGAACCCACCCCTCCCCCGGCTCCGCTCGCCGTGCCTCGTCCAATCCCGAAGCACAGTGCGCGCAGAATCGCTCCGCCTCTGGAGCGACCTCCTCCGCCCGCTGATCCTCGGCCAGATCGGGCACGATCCGAAGCTCGGCTGCGGCACCCCGGCCATGCGCGGCCGCCACCGCCGGCACCACCATCCGAATCCGGGCACCGGGCACACCCCTGCCCCGCACCTCCAACGCCCCCTGCTGTACCAGCCCGTCCACCACCCGGGCCGCCTCTGCCACCGAGCACCCCAACAGTCGCGCAACCGTCGCATCCGCCCGGTCGTAGTCAGCCGCCACCGCCCCGCCGACGAGCCGCACCCGACCATCCGGCCGGGCCGCCAGCACCAACCGCAGCAAGGCCAGCCGCTCCGCCGCAGCCCCCCGGCCTCGCCGAGCACCAAGTAGACCCGCGGGCGTCTCCCGCTTGCCCACCGGCGCCCACCCTGGCGCGAACAACGCCTCACACAACGCCAACAGGACCGACAACTCACGCTTCTCCAGCACCAGAGCGTCCGGGCGACAACGAGCCTGAGCGGCCGTCAGAGGAAGCAACTCCCAGCGCAGTCCATCAACCCGCCGAGTCCCGTCGACGGTCTTGGTCACCACCTTGGTTACCACCGCACCAGAACCACGAAGGCCAGGAAGCACGCGGTGATCGACCCAAGACTCAGACACGCCCAGCCACCGGGCCAACTGGCCTGCCCGAAGCTCAAGTTGTGACCCGCCTGCTGGCGACTTCGCCAGCAGGACAACAGCCGCCAGGGCTTCAACCAGCGGACGCCGACGAAATGATCGGTCCGTTACGAGAGCCTCAAGCGCGTCAGAGAGACGCTCCCGCATCCGCGGGAGCAGCAACAACGGCGCAGACAACGCTGAGGCATCGGCAGACCTAGGCGCGCTGGGTGAGGGCGACCACTGGTCTGATGCGTTCCGAGACCCAGGAAGCGAGCGTGGCCTCTTTGTGCTTGTTTGGGCGTAGTTCGAAGAAGACTCCTGAGAGTCCGTTTTTGGCAATACGAAACTAGCCCCACGGCTGGCAGCTATGATCTGCTCCTGTCGAGGGATATGAGGGAAACCGTCATCGCCGTCCGGCCGGCTTGGGGAAGCACAGGGGCCAGACGCGA
>NZ_JBEXSH010001277.1:0-1829 GCF_040613555.1 Streptomyces sp. NPDC006265 | reverse complement strand
CTCCCTGGCCGCTTTCTCGGCCTGGTTCGACGGCGGTGCCACGGCCGCCGTCGTCCACCGCGTCCTGACGGCCAACCTCCCCGATGACATGCGGCACCCCGCCGGTGTGCTCTCCCACCGCCTTGAGCACCTGCTGCCACCGGCTCTGCCCGCGAGCCCTCCGGCCGCGTCCACGCACACCGGAACCGTCCGCTGCCGCCCCCACCCCTTCCAGACGTGCGACGGCTGCGAGCGCGCCTTCCGCGCCCCGCACGCCGGTCGATGCCGCGACTGCCGATCCGGATAGGAGCCGCCGACAGCAGTCGGCGCACCTCGCGCTGCTTGAAACCGGCTGCGGTTACGCGGGTGTCACCGCGTGGCCGTAGCGCAGGAGGTTGTCCGGGTCGTAGGTGGCCTTGTCGTGGCGTAGGCGGGCGTAGACCTCCGGGGTCCAGGCGCGGGCGCGGTCCTGGTCGTCGCCCGGGGTGCCGTGGATGTTGACCATGGTGCGGCCCGTTCCGTACGGGGCCATGGCCGTGTAGAGGCGGCGGGTCGCCTGCTCGACGGCCTCGGCCACGGGTGGGGCGGGCATGATTCCGACCGACTCCATGAAGTAGCCGGCGTCGCGGGAGCAGACGGCGTCCTCGACGGCGGACGGGCGGGACAGCGCGCCGCCCATGTGCCGCAGGGAGGCTATGAGGAGGGGGTGGTCGGCGCCGGCCGCGGGGCCGACCTGCTCCAGGAACGTGTCGACGGCGTCGGGGGTCAGGTCGCGCAGGAGCGTGCAGCACTCGCGTGCCGGGAGCGGGTCCTGGGGTTCCATGTGGATACGGTCCATGGCCGCGTGATCCATCTCCTCGACGGTGTCGACGGCGACGGGAGCGGCTTCGCGCAGCGGCGCGATCAGGGCTTGGCCCTTGGCCGGGTCGCCCGGCCACGCGATCGCGACCCGGGCCCAGAAGCCGCCGCGCAGGGGCTCCGGGATCTGCGGGATCGGAGGCAGGCGCAGCACCGAGAACATGCTGCACATCTCGTCCGGGACCGTGCGGGTCCAGTCCTTCCAGGTCCGCAGCAGGGTCTCCGTGTGCTCGGCGTGGCAGTGGATCGCGCCGCCGTAGAGCCGGGGGAGGGGCAGCAGTTCGGTGACGAGCGAGGTGACGATGCCGACGTTGCCCTTGCCGCCGCGCAGGGCCCAGAACAGTTCCGGTTCGTGCCGGGGGTCCGCCTCGCGCAGGTGGCCGTCCGGGGTGACGACCTGGAGGGAGCGGACCAGGTCGGCGGCGTAGCCGTAGGCCCGGCCGAGGACCGGGAGTCCGCCGCCGAGAACGTAGCCGACGACGCCCGCGTCCGTGGAGGTGCCGCACAGGCCCGCCAGGCCGTGGGGGGCGGCCGCGTCCATGACGTGACTCCACTTCGCGCCCGCGGCGATGGTGGCGGTGCGGGTGGTCGGGTCGACGTGGACGTCCGTCATACGGGACGTGTTGATCAGCAGGCCGTGCTCGATCGGGAAGTTGGCGCCGTGGCCGGTGGCCTGGACGGCGACGGGGGTGCGGGTGGCGTGCGCCCAGCGCATGGCGGTGACGATGTCGTCGGCGCCGGTGGCGCCTATGGCCACGTCCGGGGTGTGCAGGGAGGCCAGGTTGAAGCCGGTTATCTCGTCGGCGTAGGCGCGTTCGCCGGGGCGTAGGACGGGGCCGTGGATCTCTGAGAGGGCGAAGAGGTCGGGGATCTGGTGGGGGGCGGTCATCGCGTCCTCCGTGGGGGCGGGTACGGAGGGACGGCGGCGGCGAGTGAGCGAGTGGGCCGTCGGGGTCCATGTTGGTGATTTCAGGATGGACCTGGGGGTGTGG
>NZ_JBEXSH010001276.1:0-1838 GCF_040613555.1 Streptomyces sp. NPDC006265 | reverse complement strand
GTGGCAAGTCCGGTCAGCCGCTCCGAGTCGCCGGTGGAGTGGGTCGCGCGCAGCAGCTCGTGCCACAGGCGCTCGTCGGCCGGAGCGGTACGCAGCGCTGCCTGCAAGGCCTCGATGGCCTTCTCCGCGCGGTTCTTCTCCATGTGGAACTCGCACAGCGCGAGGCCCGTGTCCGCGACGAGCAGCGGCAGCTGGGCGTCGACGATCTCGTGGGTGAGCCACCGGTAGCGCCCCTCGGGCCGGTCGGCGAGCAGCGGCCCGCGCACCAGCACGAGCGCGTCGGTGAGCAGCCGCCCGCGCACGGCCCGGCTGCCGACGCCCTTGCCCTGCGTGGCCTCGTGGTAGAGGGAGCGCAGCACGTCCAGGTCGGAGACGACCGTCTTGGCGAGGGTGAGCCGCCCGCTCGCGTCCCTGCCGAGGCGGGGCGTGCCGTCGAGATCGGTGCCGAGCCAGATCCGCAGCCGGTCGAGCAGGGCGCCGCGCACGTCGTCGGTGACGCCGCGCGGCCACAGCGCGGAGGACAGCACCCGCGGGTGGACGCCCTCGCGGTGCAGGAGCAGCAGGGCGAGCGCCTCGTGCAACAGCGCGCTGCGCTCCCCGTCCGGGGTGTCCAGGCCGATGATCTCGTACGGCCCGACGAGCCGCGCGTACACGGCCGGCCGCCCCTGCTCGCTGATGTCGACGAGGAACGGCGGGGT
This sequence comes from Streptomyces sp. NPDC006265, assembly GCF_040613555.1. Taxonomy (NCBI): domain Bacteria; kingdom Bacillati; phylum Actinomycetota; class Actinomycetes; order Kitasatosporales; family Streptomycetaceae; genus Streptomyces; species Streptomyces sp. NPDC006265. Next base: position 1,140 of record NZ_JBEXSH010001276.1, on the reverse strand, counting down.
GGTCGCGGGCCCGCCGGTGTCGCGCTCCGGGTCGGCCTCGACGAACAGCTCGACCACGGCCCGCTGCTGGGCGACCGGCAGCAGCTGCGCGTCGAGTTCGAGCCCGAGGAGGGGCGCGAGCAGCTTGCCCTCGCCGGTGATCTCCATCTCCCAGGCGGCGCCCGGCAGATCGCCGGTCTCGGTGCCGACCAGGTAGCCGATGCCGAGACGGCCGGCGTCGGCGGCCAGTTCGGCGAGCGTGACGGCGTCCTCGGCGGACGGCTGGGCGGCGAGCAGGACGAGGTGCGGGGCCCAACGGGTGTGCTGGGCGGGACCGGTGCGCCCGGTGAGGACGGAGTCGTGGCCGGCGGCGCCCAGCGCTCCGCGCCGCTGCCGCGTCTCGGCCTCCATGGTCTCGACGAGCGCCTCGATGTCCTCGAGGTGACGGATCCGGTTCGGGGCGAGGGGCGTGAGGTCCTCGCCGAACCCGACGAGCGTGATGGTCATGCGGTCGGACCAGCCGTTGGTCGCCAACTCGGCGGCGACGGACGCGAAGACGGCGGCCCGGTCGGCCTCCCGGCCGCTCAGCGACACGATGCCGGGCACGGCCTCCAGGTTGAGCAGCAGCCGCGAGTCGTCCATCGTGCCGAGGCTGACGAGACCCGGGTAGGGCGCGGCGGTGTCGACGTCCTCGTAGCGCTCGGCGTCGGTCCGGGACAGCATCCAGAACGTCTGGTCCTGCCCCTGCTGCCAGGGGGCCGGGGGTTTCCCGGCGGGCTGGGCGAGCTGGAGGTGCAGGTCGCCGTTGCTGAGCCAGGCCGCGTAGACGACCGGCAGTGCGCGCGACTCCTCGGCGAGGGAGGCGGCGAGACCGCGCAGGCTCCGGTCGAGCAGCCGTACGCCCTCGGGGTCGGCGCCGACGAGCAGCGCGTCCTGGACGTCCTGCGCGTCGCCGCTCGGCGTGGGCGGCTCCATGCCGCGGCGTCCGCCGACGGCCCCGAACGCCGACTGCCACAGCGCCTGCCGGCGCCGCCTGCCCAGGGCGCCGAGGAGACCGGCGGCGAGGAGGGGGGCTGCGAGGAGGGCCCAGCACGCGGGCGGTGGTGTCGGTGCCGTCGGAGGAGGCGGAGTCGGAGGCGGCGGTGTCGGCGGAGGCCTTTT
>NZ_JBEXSH010001275.1:0-1843 GCF_040613555.1 Streptomyces sp. NPDC006265 | reverse complement strand
GGATGAGACGGGCAGTCGAGTTCACCGCTTCCGGGTGAACGACTAGCACTTATCAGGCAATTAACCCCAAAGTTGGTCACGGTCGAAACCCGCATGCCGGAACAAACCTATGTAAACGCCCTCTTAAGTGGTCCAGTTCGAAAGTCCCTCGGGGGGTTGGCTTGATCATTAACCTCGCTGCTGTTTCAGGCGGACGTGTTCGGTGAGGGTTTCGATTCGTTTCACGGTCTTCCCAGGTTCGTGTCGTGGGGCTGGCCTGCGGTTCTTCGAGCCGGGTGGGCGTCCGGGTCCGGGCTTGGAGGGTTGGGGCACGTCGGCGGGACGGGCGGTCTTCACGCGGAGGTGGCGGAACCCCCGGCGGACCCGGGCAGGGGTGAGCCGACGCGGCTGCGCCGGCCGTTCCCAGGGCCGGCGAAGGTCCTCGGCGAGGGTTCGGGCAAGGCGGAGTTGGGTGTGGGCGGCGATGATCAGCCAGGTCCACAGGTCGGCGGTGTGCGGATCGCGGACCTTGGGGACGGTCCAGCCCAGGGTCTGTTTGAACAGCCGGAAGGTATGTTCAAGGTCGAATCTGCGGAGGAACGCCTGCCAGTGCAGGTCGACATCTGCGCCGGTCATGCCGGTGCGCGAGGACCACAGCCACACCGGCTTCGGATCGCGGTCACCGGGCAGGTGCCCAACCTTCAGACGGATCAACGTGCCGTGGATCAAAGGGAGTTCACCGCAGTGGTCGAGCCAGGGGCCACGGGCCTGCAATCGGGGGTGCATCCGGTCCCAGGCGAGGGCTTCGGCCGTGCCGTAGCGGGTGGTGTCGCACGTCGTGGCCTGGTCGGGGGTGTGCCAGGACTCCGGCTTGGAGAAGGTGAGGACGCCGCCGTGCTTGCGGGGCTGTCCGCCACGTGGGGTTGAGCGGCGTGGGCCGGCGTCCCGGAGCATGACGCGGTCCGAGCGGAGCCGGCCGACCAGCTCGACGGGCAGGTCGGCCAGGACGTAGGCGAGGCGGGTGACGTCGTAGCCGGTGTCCATCACGACGAGGATGTCCGCGTCGCCCGGCCGCCACTGCCCGGCGTGCACCAGTCGGGTGACCACCTCGCGCAGTTGGGTGGCGGTCACCGCGGTGGCGTCGTCGGCCGGCCCGAGCCGGATCGCGTCCAGCACGGCCGTCCAGGACGTGCGTCCCGTCTCCAGCGCGGCGACGAAGGAGTAGGGCCAGCCGGGGATGAACTGATCCGCGCTGCGGCCTCGTCCGTAGACGTGGCAGAACAGCAGCTCCGGGCTGGTGGGGGCGTCGGGTCGCAGCCAGTTGCTCACGTCCACCGCGAGTACGATCCGCCCGTCGGCGGCGCGCGGCAGTGGCGTGGAGGCCAGCAGCCTGCGCAGGCGGCGCGGTTCCAGCCAGCCGTGGTTGAGCGCGTCGTACATCGCTCCGTGCCCGCGCCGGTGCTCGGCCGTGAGCGTCAACTCGACCAGCGACGTCACCGGGCCGTCCGAGCACAGCACCGCGTCGGTGAGCTCGAAGAGCGCATCCGCCCGGGTGTAGAGGCAGTCGTAGAACTGGACACGAAAGTGGGACAGGACGCCCAACGCGGCGTCAGCGGTCTGTTCAGCGGCGAGACTTTTCACCAGCGGCCGTTCCTTCACGCGACGTTGCTCGACACCTCGAAGCGTGAAGAACGGCCGCCCTGCTGTCCCGGGAATGAACCAAGATCAGCGGGTCAGGTGAACGGCCGAGGTTAAACACCAAGGTTGGAGTGAACCGCCCCGGCTCAAATAGAGACTCGGTTTCATGAAAGGATCGAGTCATGGCACGACCTTCCCGTTACCCGCTTGAGCTCCGCCGTCGTGC
>NZ_JBEXSH010001274.1:0-1845 GCF_040613555.1 Streptomyces sp. NPDC006265 | reverse complement strand
GGCACGGATGTGACATCACCCCGCACGGCGGCGACATCCGCGTCCACGCTCGACTAGATGAATGAGTCCAAGGGTTCGCCTGCGGACATGGAGCGGCTACGGCGTCGGCGGGGTCGCCCGCGACGGCCACGGCCTGCTCGGGAACCGCGTACCCGGCCTCGGCCACCTGGGCCTCGACCGCACCGGCGGGGTCACCGGCAGGAGCAGGGCCGGCCTGGGCGGTGTCTCCGGCGGCGGCCAGACCGGCCTGGGCGGCGGCCACCTGGCCCGCTACCGCGTCCACACCCGGCTCTGCGGAGTCCACCTGCGCGGGCACGACCTGCTCCGCGACGGCGGCTTGGGCTCCTTCCGGGCCGACGCCCGCACCAGCGGGGCCACCCTCAGGGATCTGACCCTGCTCGGTCGCGGGTACGGCACCCGGGGCCACGGAGTCACCCACAGGAGTCCAACCGGCCTCGGCGGGAGCCGTCGGCTCACTCGCGGGCTGCTCGGCGTGAGCGGTCCGCTCCGCCTCTGCCGGTGCTGGTGTCGGTGTCGGTACCGGCGGTGTCGTGTGGCTCGTCTCCGCCGTCACGTCCGGCGTCACATCCGCCGTCACGCCGGGCGCGATCCCCTGGGCCGTGCCCATCGGTTCCGTTGCCGGAACAACCGTTTCCGCAGGCGCCACCCCGGCGCTCACCGGCGCCGGGGTCGTGACCGGTGCGCCCCAGGGCGCGGCGGGCGGCGAGGCCGCCGCCTCGGGGGCGCGGGAGCCGTCGAGGTACTCGGGGCCGGCCGAGGCCGGCACCGGCTGGCGAACGGGCGCGTCCGCGGGGCCGCGATCGGCAAGGGAGCGGACCGGGCTGGCGGAGCTGTCGGGCAGCGGCGGGCCGAGGTGCAGGGGCCGACGCGGGGTGATGGGCGGGATCGGCGGCGGGTCGGGCAGACGGACCGCGCTGAGGTCGACCGAGCCGCTGTCGCGGCCGGAGATCTCGTGCGGGCCCGGCTGGTGCACGGTCTCCAGGACCGGCTCCGGTGCGGGCGGAGGGACCTCGTTGCCCCAGGCGCCCTGCGCTCCCGGCAGCAGCAGGTCTTCGTCCTCGGTTTCGGCGGTGGTCTCGGAGAGGTAGGTGTACGCACCGGGCGCGGGGGTGCCCGGCTGCTCCACCATGCCTGCGCTCTCCGGCAGTCCCTCGCCCGGGACCTGGCCGGTGTCGGTCATGCGTACCCCTCGCCCATCGGTTAGTGCTCCTACGACCTGCTCGCCCGGAACGGCGCACCGACCGCCCCGCAGTGAAGAACGAGCGTGCGTCCCCAGCGGCACGAACGGTCCGCCCGGAAAAGGCGACAAAGCCATTCACTGGCATTGTTGCGGCCGTAGCCCTCTCACGGCAGCTTGATCCGCGACGGTTCCGCTGTGGACTGCGCCACGTTGCGCGTCCTCCGGTTCTGCCGTACCACACACACCCCAAAACGGGCGGGTTTTCCGGACATTGACCGACGAAGCGCCGGGCGTCCTTGTGCGGTGCAGCGATCGGCCAGCCTACCGCGCGCAGTACGACAACCCGATCACGGGGACGGCGGCGGGATCAGGCGCCGCGCCGCGGCAGCACGCCGCTGAGCAGGAACGCGACACTCCGCTCCTTCTCCGCCCAGGCCCGGGTGTCGAGTTCGACGGACTGCAGCAGGGCGCACTCGACGCCGTAACCGTGCTCGGTCAGGTCGCGGCCGATGAGTTCGGCGGCGTCGCGGGTGGCGGCGTGCGTGACGATGCGCTGCGGGCGGCCCCGGGCGGCCGACGGTGAGGTGCACGCGCTGCGGGCGCCCGGGTTCGCCGGGGTGCAGTTCCACCCCGAGTCGGTGCTG
>NZ_JBEXSH010001273.1:0-1847 GCF_040613555.1 Streptomyces sp. NPDC006265 | reverse complement strand
CTAGGGCGTCCGCCGTCGACCCCACCAGGCGACTTGAGCCATACAAATGGCCCGTCCATGCAGGCACCTCCGCCGACGTGCTGTGTCTGCGCAGCGACGAGGGCGCGCGCATCGAGGTGGCCGACCGCTATCCCGAACGCGAGATCCCCCTCCAGGCCACCGCCATCAACATGGGCAGCCCCGACCGCGAGGGCGGCCGGGGTCTCCAGCTGTGCGCGGCCCTCGCCGGCCACTGGGGCGTCGAGTACACGCCCACCCACAAGACCGTCTGGTTCCAACTGGACCTGCCCGCACGCGTGGTGGGCACCCGCGCCGCCGGACCGGCCCTCCCCTCCGAGCTCCTCCCCCTCGCCGACGGCCGGGTCCGTGTGGCCGTCATCCAGATCGACCGCACCGGCCACATCACCGCCTGGAACGAGGACGCCGAGGAACTCTTCGGCTACCCGGCCGAGCAGGTCACCGGCAAGCCCCTCACCGACCTCGCCGCCTGGCCGCACACCCCCGGCACCAGCACCGGCATCGCCGAGGCCCTCCGCCTCTCCCGCTGGGAAGGCAGCTACGGCATCCGCGCCGCCACCGGCCGCGTCATCCCCGTCTACGCCTCCCACCTGCGCGTCCGCGACACCGGCGGCGAACCGTCAACCGTCTGCCTCCTCGTACGGGACCACGAACGGGCCGTTCTGCAGACTCCCCTGCGCGTCCCCGCCTCCGACACCTCGTCCGGCTCCGAGGGCCAGAGCACCGACCCCTTCGAGGTCTTCATCGGCTCCCCCGCCCCGGACGACCTCGACGGCCTCCTCCAGCGCACCGTCGAACGCGCCCGCGACATGCTCGACGGCGACTCGGCGTTCCTCCTGCTGGCCACCGACGACGAGACGGAACTGGAGGTCCGCGCCTCCACGGGCCTCCCCTCCGCCCGCCAGCGCTTCGCCCGCGTCCCCGTCGAAGCCGGCCCCGGCCGCTACGGCTCGGCCCGCATGCCCGCCGTCCACGACGACCTCACCGCGGTTCCCGGCGCGGTCCCACTCCTGAACGGCACGGGCATGCGCTCCGTCGTCACGGTCCCGCTGAAGGTCGAAGGCCGCCTCACCGGCTCCCTCGGCGTCGCCGCCGAGGCCCCCGCCAGATACTCCAACGAAGAGGCCCTGCGTCTCCAGTTCGCCGCCGACCGCATCGCCCTCGCCGTCGAATCGGCCCGCCTGGGCGAACTGGAGCGCCTGCGCCGCGGCTCCCTCAGCTTCCTCGTCGAGGCCTCCGACCTGCTGGCCGGCACCCTGGACCGCGACCAGACCCTCGCCCTGATGGCCCAGATGACGGTCCCGACCCTCGCCACCTGGTGCGCCGTCTACACGATCGCCGACCAGGCCTCCGAGCCCTACCTCTCCTACGTCCTGCACGAGGACGAGGAACTCATCGACGGCATCAAGTCCCTGTTGTCGAAGGTGCCCCCGCCCGACCCGGTCCCCACCCCCGGCGCCCGCGTCTGGACGACCCCCGGCGAGGTGGCCCACCAGGCGGCCCTGCGCAGCTCCATGCGCAGCCTCGGCCTCAGCGGCAGTCCGACCCGCCAGGTCACACCCGGCATCGGCCCCACGCTCGCCACCGCCTCCGCGGTCGGGGGCGAGACGGTCGTCCTTCCCCTGGTCGCCCGCAACCGCGTCATCGGCATGCTCACCCTCGGCAAGCCCACCGACGAACACTTCCGCCAGGAGATCCTGGAACTGGCCGAGGACCTCTCCCGCCGAGCCGCCCTGGCCCTGGACAACGCCCGCCTCTACTCGGAGCGCACGGCGATCAGCCAGTCTCTCCAGCGCAGTCTCCTGCCGCCGGAGCTGCCGCTGATCGAC
>NZ_JBEXSH010001272.1:0-1849 GCF_040613555.1 Streptomyces sp. NPDC006265 | reverse complement strand
AAGTTCAACAAGCTCATCCAGGGCGGCCCTGCGCGAGCACATGAACCAGGACCCTGCCCTGGACCCCATGGACCTGTTCACCCACGTCTACGCCGAGCCCACCGGGCAACTGCGCGAGCAGCAGGACCAGCTGCGGGCCGAGCTGGAGGCCGAGGCCGACGCCGAGGGGGGCACGCACCGATGACCACCGTCGCCGTCAAGCCGGCCACCATGGCGCAGGCCCTCACGCGCGCGCTGCGCGACGCCATGGCCGCCGACCCCGCCGTGCACGTCATGGGCGAGGACGTCGGCACCCTCGGCGGCGTCTTCCGCGTCACCGACGGCCTCGCCAAGGAGTTCGGCGAGGACCGCTGCACGGACACCCCGCTCGCCGAGGCGGGCATCCTCGGCACCGCCGTCGGCATGGCCATGTACGGCCTGCGGCCGGTCGTGGAGATGCAGTTCGACGCGTTCGCCTACCCGGCGTTCGAGCAGCTCATCTCGCACGTGGCCCGCACGCGCAACCGCACCCGCGGCAAGATGCCCCTGCCGATCACCATCCGCGTCCCCTACGGCGGCGGCATCGGCGGCGTCGAGCACCACAGCGACTCCTCCGAGGCGTACTACATGGCGACTCCGGGGCTCCATGTCGTCACGCCCGCCACGGTCGCCGACGCCTACGGGCTGCTGCGCGCCGCCATCGCCTCCGACGACCCGGTCGTCGTCCTGGAGCCGAAGCGGCTGTACTGGTCGAAGGACTCCTGGAACCCCGAGGAGCCGACGCCCGTTGAACCGATAGGCCGCGCGGTGGTGCGGCGCCCCGGCCGGAGCGCCACGCTCATCACGTACGGGCCGTCCGTACCCGTCTGCATGGAGGCGGCCGAGGCGGCCCGGGCCGAAGGCTGGGACCTCGAAGTCGTCGACCTGCGCTCCCTGGTGCCGTTCGACGACGAGACGGTGTGCGCCTCGGTGCGGCGGACGGGACGCGCCGTCGTCGTCCACGAGTCGGGTTCCTTCGGGGGCCCGGGCGGGGAGATCGCGGCCCGGGTCACGGAGCGCTGCTTCCACCATCTGGAGGCGCCGGTGCTGCGTGTGGCCGGGTTCGACGTCCCGTACCCCCCGCCGATGCTGGAGCGCCACCACCTGCCCGGTGTGGACCGGATCCTGGACGCCGTGGGGCGCCTGCAGTGGGAGGCCGAGAGCTGATGGCACAGGTACTGGAGTTCAAGCTGCCCGACCTCGGGGAGGGGCTCACCGAGGCGGAGATCGTGCGCTGGCTGGTCGAGGTCGGCGACGTGGTCGCGATCGACCAGCCGGTCGTCGAGGTCGAGACGGCCAAGGCGATGGTCGAGGTGCCGTGCCCCTACGGCGGTGTGGTCACGGCCCGCTTCGGCGAGGAGGGCACGGAACTGCCCGTCGGGGCACCGCTGATCACGGTGGCGGTGGGGGAGCGGCCCGCCTCCGGCGCCGGTGACACCTCCGAGGGGTCGGGCAACGTCCTGGTCGGGTACGGCACCTCCGAGGCGCCCGCGCGGCGCCGCCGGGTACGGCAGGAGCGGCCGGTGTCCGGCGGGTCGGCGACAGCCGGGCAGCCCGGTGCCGCCGGGGCGGTGAACGGGCGGTCCGATGCCGCCGTGCCGCCGGTTCACGCGCAGGCCGGAGGCCCCGCGACCGCGGTGACCACGCAGGCGGGCGAGCCCTCGGCGCCGGTGAACGGGCAGGCCGGCGGGCCCGGGACGGACGACGGTCCGGTCCCCGTGATCTCGCCCCTGGTGCGCCGGCTGGCGCGGCAGAACGGCCTGGACCGCCGCGGTGGGGGTGATATCCGGGGCGATGCGCAGTTCGGCGCGCTGCTCCCGTTCGTTCCACT
>NZ_JBEXSH010001271.1:0-1855 GCF_040613555.1 Streptomyces sp. NPDC006265 | reverse complement strand
CACAGCATAGAACCCGGCCCTGAATCCCAGGGCCGGGTTCTTGTCGGAGCGCCGGGCAGGCCTTGCACCTGCATTTCCCCACAGGAAGTGGGGCGTCTTTCCTTGGACCACCAACGCACTGTCCGCCGACCGGAGTTACGGCGACTGGACGCAGATCAACTATAGCGCAGTTTCTGTTATCGCCTCGCCGCCCGGCCGTCTCCTCACCGTCCCCCGCAGGTACGCGACTTACGACGCTGAGGTACGACGACGTGACACGACAGATCAGCCGCCGGAGCATGCTGAAGGCAGCGGGCATCGGTATCGGTGCGACCGCGCTCGCCACCCCGGCCGGAGCTGCCGGCGCCCCTCTCGTTCACCCCGGGCTGCTGCACACCCGTGCCGATCTGGACCGTATGGCGGCCAAGGTGAAGGCGGGTGCCAGACCGTACACCGCCGGGTTCTCCAAGCTGACCGCCAACCGGCATGCGCAGAGCGGATGGCGGGCCAATCCGCAGGCCGTCGTGTACCGGGGCTCGGGTGCGCCCGAGAACTACGCGACCCTCTACAACGACATCCACGCCGCCTACCAGAACGCCCTGCGCTATCACGTCAGCGGCGAGGAGGCGCACGCCGACACCGCCGTGGCGATCCTCAACGCCTGGTCGGGGAAGCTGACCAAGCTGGAGGGCAGCGCCGACCGGTTCCTGGCGGCGGGGTTGTACGGGTATCAGTTCGCCAATGCCGCGGAACTGGTGCGTGGACACGGGGACTTCGATCTCGGGCGGGCGCGGGAACTGATACTGAATGTCTTCCATCCGCTCAGCGACGACTTCCTGACCCGGCACAATGGCGCCGTCATCACCAACTACTGGCCCAACTGGGATCTGACGGCCATCGCCTGTGTGCTCGCGACCGGGATCTTCTGTGATGACCGGGGCATCGTCGAGCGGGCCGTGGAGTACTTCAAGCACGGGGACGGCATGGGGTCGGTCAGACACGCGATTCCCGTCGTCCACGAGGACGGGCTCGGCGAGTGGGTCGAGGCCGGGCGGGATCAAGGGCATGCGCTGCTCGGGGTCGGGCTGATGGGCACCGTGTGCGAGATGGCGTGGAACCAGGGGATCGATCTGTACGGGTACGACGACAGCCGGTTCTTCAAGGGCGCGCAGTACGTGGCCAAGTGGAGCCTGGGCGGGGACGTGCCGTACACGGCGAACACGCGGAAGAAGGGGGCGATCGGGGGGTGGTCGGGGAGTGAGACCGCGTCCGGCGTCGAAGGCGTGGATCCGGGGATGACCCGGCCCATCTGGGCGATGATCGCCAACCACTACACCAAGCGGCGGGGGTTGCCGGCGTCGTATCTCACGCGGGCGGCCGCCAAGGCCGCGCCTGAGGGCGGGGGCGGTGATTACGGGCCCAACAGTGGGGGGTTCGATCAACTGGGGTTCGGGACGCTGGCGTTCAGCCGGGAGCGGCGAGCGGGGGCGCCGAGTGTCGGTCCGTCCCGTGACGGTGAGGGTTCCGGGGGTGTGCGGGCGCAGGCTTCGGCGGGTCCTGCGGCGGCTGGGGATGACCTTGCCGCAACCGGGTCCGGGGATGTTGTGGGGTGGGCCGCGGCGGCGGGGGTGAGCGCTGTTGCCGGTGGGCTGCTGATGTTGCGGCGGCGGGGGCGGGCCGAGTAGCGCCCGGTCGTCAAGGGGCAGGGCCTGCCCGAGCGAGACGGCTGCCGGCTCGCCCGGTCAGGGCCTGCCCCCGTGCTCGACGAAGGCGCGACGCGTTGCTCAACGAAGGCGCGACGTGTGGACCGGGGGCACGGGCGCGGCCGTCTCGATGTCGCTGGGGTGCTAGTGCCGCGACAGGCAACGTTCGCCCC
>NZ_JBEXSH010001270.1:0-1872 GCF_040613555.1 Streptomyces sp. NPDC006265 | reverse complement strand
ACGGCGCGAACGTTGCCTGTAGCGGCACTAGCCCCGGCTCCTCGGTACCCCGGCCTCCTCAGGAGGCCGGGGCCTTCGGCGTGCCCGGGCCCGTGGTCGGATGCCAAGTACAGGCAAAACTCCTGGTGCGCGACCCGTTGACGGGCATACCGTCCGGTCAGTACGTTCCCCGGAACTCGAGCCACCCCCCGTTCCGTCCCCCGCACCCCCCGGAGCGTGCACCGCATGGACACGGCACCGTCCGCTCAGCCCCTCACCACCACGCCCGCCGTCGGAAACCGCCGACGGGTGGCCACCGCGGCAGCGCTCGCCTCGGCCGTCGAGTGGTACGACTACTTCGTCTTCGGCATCGCCGCCGCCCTCGTGCTCGGCGACCTCTACTTCCCCGCCGGCAGCGCCACGGCAGGCGTCCTCGCCTCGTTCGCGACCTTCGCCGTCGGCTTTCTCGCCCGCCCCATCGGCGGCATCGTCGCCGGTCACCTCGGCGACAAGCGCGGCCGCAAGCCGATGCTCGTCCTCGCGCTCACGCTCATGGGCGTGTCCACCACGGCCATCGGCCTGCTGCCGACCTACGACACGATCGGCGTCGCCGCCCCGATCCTGCTCGTCCTGCTCCGGGTCGCGCAGGGCGTCGCCGTCGGTGCCCAGTGGGGCGGCGCGATGCTCCTGGCCACCGAGTACGCCCCGGAGGGCAAGCGCGGTGTCTACGGCAGTGTCGTCCAGCTCGGCGTCCCCATCGGCGTCGTCACCGCCAACACCGTCTTCCTGCTGGCCGGAGCCCTCACCACCGACTCGGCGTTCGCGGCCTGGGGCTGGCGCGTGCCGTTCCTGGTCGGCCTGCTGGTCCTCGCCCTCGCCTGGTACATCCACAAGCGCGTGGAGGAGACCCCGGCGTTCCGCGAGGCCGAGCGGGCGCTCGCCGAGAAGGAGAAGACCGAGCAGAGCTCGCCGCTGCGCACGATCCTGCGCGGGCACCTCGGCACCGTGTTCCTGGCGGGCGGCTCCTTCGCCGTGAACACCGCCACGTTCTACATCCTCATCACCGGCGTCCTCGACTACACGACCCGCGAGCTGGACATGAAGAAGAGCGCGGTGCTCACCGTCTCGCTCTGCGTCAGCCTCACCCAGCTCGTGCTGATCCCGGCCGCCGCCGCGCTCTCCGACCGCATCGGCCGCATCCGGATCTACGCCCTCGGCGCGGTCGGCGTCGCCCTGTGGGCCGTACCGCTCTTCCTGCTGATCGACACCGGCTCGCTGCTGTGGCTCGCGGTCGGTACGTTCGTCGCCAGCTGCTTCCTGAGCATCATGTACGGCCCCCAGGCCGCCCTCTTCGCCGAGCTGTTCACGCCGGAGATGCGCTACACCGGCGCCTCCCTCGGCTACCAGATCGCGGCCGTCGCGGGCGGCGGGCTCGCGCCGTTCATGATGGTGCTGCTCCTGGAGGCGACGGGTACGTCGATGGCGGTGTCCGGGTACATCGTCGTGCTGTCGGTGATCGCCCTGGTGTCGATCAAGATCCTCGCGGACCGGGCACGCGCGGCGGAAGCACCGGCAGAACCGCGGACGGACGCCGAGCCGGAGACGGATGCCGAGCCGGAGACGAAGACCGAGCCTGAGACGGACGCCGAGCCTGAGACGGACGCCGAGCCGGAGACGAAGACCGAGCCTGAGACGGACGCCGAGCCGGAGACGAAGGCCGAGTCAGCGGGCTGAGTCCTCGGCTTCCTCGGCCTCCTCAATCTCCTTGGCCTCCTCGGGCCGTGGGGCCGGAACCCCTCCCCCAGCCACCGCCCCCCGCCCCCCCCCGCCCCCCCCACCCGGGCACCCCCCCACCCGGCACGCCCCCCACCCCCCCCCCCCACCGGACCCCCC
>NZ_JBEXSH010001269.1:0-1877 GCF_040613555.1 Streptomyces sp. NPDC006265 | reverse complement strand
ACGTGCACCACGCCAAGCTCGGCTCCGACGACGATCCGATGTTCCAGTCCTACCGCGCGGGCAACATCCGTGCCGCCGGCCGGGCGCCCAGCCGGCGCGCGTTCGTCCTTCGGGTCATCGTGCGCAACGCCGTGTGGCGCCTGCCGAAGACCGCCGTGCTGACCCTGGTCACCCGTGCGCCGGGGGAGGCGTGGCGGGCACTGGCCGCCCGTGCCCTGATCTGGGCGGGCGTGGTCGCCGCACTGTGGCCCGTGGGCGGCGTGCCGTATCTCCTGCTCTACTGGCTGCTCCCGCTGGTACTGGTACGGCCCGTCGTCACCTGGATCACTGATCTGGGCAACCATGCCGGGCTGATCGAGAACGACGACATCCTCCTGCAGACCCGCGGCTGGAGCTCGCACTGGCTCACCCGGCACCTGCTCGGCGGCCACCTCGACGACATGTACCACCCCGTCCACCACTGGTGCCCGCAGATCCCCTGGCGGCGCCTGCCCGAGGCCCGCGCCCTGGCCTCGGCTCACCTGCCGCGGTGGAGCGAAGTGCCCTGGTGCTCCGGCTACTTCTTCCGCCGGCGCTCCACCCCCGACCAGCCGTGCGTGATCGAGGACATCATCGCCCGGCTGAACCCTGTTCCCAGCGACGCCTGCGCCCCGCCCCGGCACGCCCCGGCCGCCTGACACATCCCGCACCCGCCCACCGACCCCGCACGGCACCGACCTCCAGGGCGCAGCCGCGTCAGGACAGGGGCGCCGTCGCCCGCCGCTGAGGAGGCGGCCCACCATGCCCCAGCCCACCTCCGCACCTCCGCTGGCCTTGAACAGCTACGACGAGTTCACCCGGCTCGACGAAGTCGTCGTCGGGCGCGCCGAGCACTACACCCACCATCACACCGACACGTCGTGGCGGTTGTTCTTCTACGACAACGTCGCCCCCGTCCTCACCCAGCACGCCACCGCGTCGGGGGAGGAGCTCCTGCCGATCCCCGCACAGCTGGTGGACGAACTCAACGAGGACATCGGCGGCCTGGCCGAGGCCCTGACCGGGTGCGGCGTCAACGTCCTGCGGCCCGCGGCCCCGGGCAAGGACGTCGACATCCGCTCCCCTCACTGGGACGCCCGGGCCACCCCGCCCCTCAACGTCCGCGACCAGACCATCATCCTCGGCGACACCATCGTGGAGACCGCGCCCCACGTACGCGCACGGGCCTTCGAGAACGACCTGCTCAAGCCGGTCTTCTACCGCTACTACGAGGACGACCGCGCGAACTGGCTGTCCATGCCCCGGCCCGCCCTGGCCCGCGACTCCTTGGACACCAGCTACTTCACCCGCCAGGGCTTGGATGTCGCCCGCGCCACCGACAACGAGATGGCCGGCCCCATCGAGGGCCTGGGCCTGGAGATGGTCTTCGACGGCGCGCAGTGCATGCGCCTGGGCCGCGACGTCCTGGTCAACGTCGCCAACCACAACCACGAGCTCGCCCTGCGCTGGCTCCGGAGCAACCTGCGCGACCTGCGGTTCCATCGCCTGGACGCCATGGCCGACAACCACATCGACAGCGTCCTGGTCCCGCTGCGCCCCGGCCTGATGCTGCTGCGCTCCCCGGCCTACCTGAAGTTCCTGCCCGAGGCCATGCAGTCCTGGGACGTGGTCTACGCCCCCGAGACCGACGACGGCAACTTCCCGGACTACAGCGACCTCGGCTTCGTCATCCCCATCGGCAGCCGGTACATGGACATCAACCTCCTGTCCGTCGACGAGAACACCGTCGTCGTCAACTCGCTCTACCCGGAGCCACCGAGCCGAAGGTGTGGTTCGCGGGCTCCACCGGCATCCTCGCCCAGCGCGTCGGCCCCATCGTCGTCTCCTCGACGATGGGC
>NZ_JBEXSH010001268.1:0-1879 GCF_040613555.1 Streptomyces sp. NPDC006265 | reverse complement strand
CCCACGCTCGCAGGCGGACGCGGCGCGGCGCACACCCAATGGGGCCCCCGGGCCGCCCCCCCCCATATGAACTCCCCCCCCCCCGCGGCCCCCGCCGCGCACGACGCCCATCTGACGATCCTGTCGTCGCTGGCCCGGCAGCTGATGAACAGCGAGTTCACCGACGCCCTGCGCGCGGTGGGCGACGCCTCCGCCGCGGCGGCCCTGATCCGCGGCGACGAGCCGGACGCACCCGCACCGGCGGGTTCCGAGGACACCGTGGCGTCGGCGGGAGCGGCCTCTCCCGCCGCCGCCACGGTCACCGACGACGACACCGTCGCCGAAGAGCCGTCCCCGGAGCGCCCGTTCCGCATCGTCGCCGTCACCTCCTGTCCCACGGGCATCGCCCACACCTACATGGCGGCCGAGTCGCTGGAGAACGCCGGCCGCGAGGCGGGCGTCGAACTCACCGTCGAGCCCCAGGGATCGGCCGGTTTCACCCGGGTCGCCCCGGAGGTCATCGCGGCGGCGGACGCCGTGATCTTCGCCCACGACGTCCCCGTCCGGGAGAAGGAGCGCTTCGCCGGGAAGCCGACGGTCGACGTCGGCGTCAAGGCGGGCATCAACCGCCCCGCGGAGCTGATCACCGAGGTCCGCGAGAAGGCCGCCCGTGGCGAGGTCACCGCCGCTGCCAGGTCCGGTGGCACTCCCGTGGAGCGTGCGGGCGAGCCCGGAGAGGGCTACGGCACCAAGCTGCGCAAGTGGCTGATGTCCGGCGTGAGCTACATGGTCCCGTTCGTCGCGGCGGGCGGTCTGCTCATCGCGCTCGGCTTCGCGATCGGTGGCTGGGAGATCGACAAGGCCAAGCCCGTCATCGAGCACTTCGACTGGGGTCAGGTCGACAGCTGGGGGGCCCTGCTGTTCCAGATCGGCGCGGTCGCCTTCGGCTTCCTCGTCCCGGTCCTCGCCGGCTACATCGCCTACGGCATGGCCGACCGGCCCGGACTGGTGCCCGGCTTCGTCGGCGGCGCCATCTCCGTGTCGATCGGCGCGGGCTTCCTCGGCGGCCTGGTGGCCGGTCTGATCGCCGGTGGTGTGGTCCTCGGTATCCAGCGGATCAGCATTCCGCCGGTGCTCCGCGGCATCATGCCGGTGGTGGTGATACCGCTGATCTCCTCGGCGGTCGTCGGGTTCCTGATGTTCGTCGTCATCGGCAAACCCATCGCCGAGGTACAGAAGGGCCTCACCAACTGGCTGAACGGCCTGTCCGGCGCCAACGCGATCCTGCTCGGTGCGCTTCTCGGGCTGATGATGTGCTTCGACC
Source organism: Streptomyces sp. NPDC006265 (assembly GCF_040613555.1). Taxonomy (NCBI): domain Bacteria; kingdom Bacillati; phylum Actinomycetota; class Actinomycetes; order Kitasatosporales; family Streptomycetaceae; genus Streptomyces; species Streptomyces sp. NPDC006265. Next base: position 576 of record NZ_JBEXSH010001268.1, on the reverse strand, counting down.
TCGGCGGCCCCGTCAACAAGGTCGCCTACACCTTCGCCACATCCGGTATCTCGACGGCGGATCCGAGCAGTTCGGCGATGAAGGTGATGGCGGCCGTGATGGCGGCCGGCATGGTGCCCCCGCTCGGCATGGCCCTCGCGACCTTCCTGCGCAAGAAGCTGTTCACTCCGGCGGAGCGGGAGAACGGCAAGGCCGCCGTGGTCCTGGGCGCCTCATTCATCACCGAGGGCGCGATCCCGTTTGCCGCCGCCGACCCGCTGCGCGTCATCCCCGCCTCCATGGCGGGCGGTGCGGTTACCGGCACGCTGACCATGGCGTTCGGTTCGACCCTGCGCGCCCCGCACGGAGGTGTCTGGGTCACCCTGCTGATCGGCAGGCCGTTGCTGTACCTGCTCGCGATCGCGATTGGTACGGCTGTCACGGCCGGTCTGGTCATCCTGCTGAAGGGCATGCGCAAAGCGGCCCCGGGTACCTCCGTTCAGGAGGTGGCTGCGCCCACGACACCGGAGGAGAAGCAGCCAGTGGCGGCGTGACCCGAGAACCCCGCTCATGACGGTGGCCCGCACGCCCTCCTCG
>NZ_JBEXSH010001267.1:0-1879 GCF_040613555.1 Streptomyces sp. NPDC006265 | reverse complement strand
CACGGGCAGGTGAACGGCACCTCGGGTGAGTCGTAGAACGGTCTTGCGAAATCCGGAGCCCGGCGGGGCGCGAGCGGCTGACCTGCGGGTCTGAGACGCCGGCGGCACGCAAGGGGGTGCGTCCGCTCCGCGGAGCAGTGCTCACCCCTGCCCGGGGAGGGGACCTCACCGCATGAAGCGGACCACACGCACCACCGTGCTCACGGTGGGCGCGCTCATCGCCGCACTGGGCCTGCCGGCCGGCGCGGCACACGCCGGCACCACGCCCCGTATCGATCTGCGGGTGCTGGTGGTGAGCGACGGCGGCCCATCGACCGACGCGATAGCCGCCGAACTGGCCGCGGCGGGTACGCCGTACACCCGGATCGATCTCACGCAGTCCGGCCGGACCGTGATCGACACCGGCTTCCTCGCGGACACCGTGGACGGCAGGCCGCGCGCCAAGTTCCAGGCGGTGGTGCTGCCCAACGACAACCCGTTCCCGGCCGGCTCGTCCGAGATGGCGGCCCTGGCGGCGTACGAGCAGACGTACGACGTGCCCCAGGTCGACGCCTACACCTACGCGCGTCCCGAAGCCGGTCTGCAGTATCCGATCTACGGCGGCTACTCCGGCAGCATCGACGGCAAGCGGGCGGAGGTGACCGCCGTCGGCAAGTCGGGCCCCTTCGGCTATCTCGACGAGGCGGTGCCCTTCGAGGACAACGACCCGGCGATCGGCGAGAGTTACGCCTACCTGTCGAAGCCCGTGGCGGGAGCCGACTTCACCCCGTACGTCGAAGCGGCGATCCCCGGGCAGTCGACCAAGGGCACGCTGGTGGGCGAGTACCGGCACGACGGGCGGCGCGAGCTGGTCGTCACCTTCGTCTACAACCGGTACCAGCAGCAGTTCCGGCTCCTGGCCCGCGGCATCGTGGAGTGGATGACCGGCGGGGTGCACCTGGGCGCCTCGCGGAACTACTTCGCCGTCCACGTCGACGACGTGTTCGCCGCGGACGACCGCTGGAACAGCCGGCTCAACTGCACGCCCGGCGACGTCGACTGCACGGACCCCACCGCGACGCCCGACCCGATCCGGATGACGCCCGCCGACGTCGACCACGCCGTCGACTGGCAGGACAGCAAGAAGTTCACCCTCGACTTCGCCTACAACGGCGCGGGCAGCGCCGACCACCGTGAGGACAACAACGGCGCCGACCCGCTCGCCGACCGGCTGATCGCACGGCGGGGTGAGTTCCGCTGGATCAACCACACCTACTCGCACCCCTTCCTCGGCTGTGTGCAGGACACGACCGTGGTGCCCTGGACGTGCGCGACCAACGCCGACGGCAGCACCCGGTGGATGAGTCGCAACGACATCTCCGACGAGATCGCCACCAACCGCGTCTGGGGCGAGAGCGTCGCCGGACTGCCGCTGGTGAACAGCGAGTTGGTCACCGGCGAGCACTCGGGCATGAAGGTCCTGCCGCAGCAGCCCGAGGACAACCCCAACCTGGCGCTCGCCCTCGACGACAACCACATCACCTGGCTCGGCTCCGACAACTCCCGGGAGCCCGACCAGCGTCGGGTCGGTCCGTCCACGACCGTGCCCCGCTACCCGATGAACGTCTTCTACAACGCCGGCCGGGCGGCCGAGCAGGTCGACGAGTACAACTGGATCTACACCAGCCGCGCCCAGGGCGGCAGCGGCATCTGCGAGGACAACCCGGCCACCACCACGTGTCTGCCGGCGCCGCTGGACGCCGCCACCGGCTACGCCGGCCACATCGTGCCGCTGGAGACACAGATCGCCCTCGGACACGTCCTGGCCAACGACCCCAAGCCGCACTTCATCCACCAGTCCAACCTGGCCGAGGACCGCATCGCCTACCCCGTCCTCGAC
>NZ_JBEXSH010001266.1:0-1885 GCF_040613555.1 Streptomyces sp. NPDC006265 | reverse complement strand
GAGTACGTCCGGTACGAGGGCTTCCGGCCGGCACGCCGAGAGCACGCACCGGACGCCGCTCCTCAACGGGCAAACGTTGCCTGCCGCGGCACTAGTCGGCCTCCGCGGCCGGCTGAGCCGCCGCCGTCTCCGCCTCCTGCTTCTTCGACGCGCGCAGGCTCGTGACCGTCGTGACCGCCAGGACCAGCACGATGAAGCACAGCGAGAACGAGATGCCGATCTCGGGGACGTGGACGCCCGACTCGTGCAGGGCGTGCAGCACCAGCTTCACGCCGATGAAGCCGAGGATGACCGACAGGCCGTAGGAGAGGTGGACCAGCTTCTTCAGCAGGCCGCCGATGAGGAAGTACAGCTGACGCAGGCCCATGAGGGCGAAGGCGTTCGCGGTGAACACGATGTAGGGGTCCTGCGTCAGGCCGTAGATGGCCGGGATGGAGTCGAGGGCGAACAGCACGTCGGTGGAGCCGATGGCGAGCATCACGACCAGCATCGGGGTCATGATCCGCTTGCCGTTCTCGGCGATGAACAGCTTGGTGCCGTGATAGCGGTCGGCCACGCCGAAGCGCTGTTCCGCCATCTTCAGCAGCTTGTTCTCCTGGTACTCCTCCTCGTGCTGGTCCTTGCGCGCGTCCTGGACCAGCTTCCAGGCGGTCCAGATCAGGAAGGCGCCGAAGAGGTAGAAGACCCAGGAGAACGTGGAGATGATCGCCGCGCCGGCCGCGATGAACACGGCCCGCAGCACCAGGGCCATCAGGACGCCCACCATCAGTACCCGCTGCTGGTACTGCGTGGGCACCGCGAACTTCCCCATGATCAGGACGAACACGAAGAGGTTGTCCACGCTGAGCGACTTCTCGGTGACGTAACCGGCGAAGAACTCGCCGGTGGGCCCGCTCCCACCGAAGTACCACAGCCCCACACCGAACAGGACGGCCAGGACGATCCATACCACCGTCCACGTCCCGGCCTCCTTGATGGACACGTCGTGCGGCTTGCGGCCGACGAAGAAGTCGACGGCGACGAGCACGCACAGGGCTGCCACAGTCAGCAGCCACACGGACAGCGAGACGTTCACTTGTTGCTCCTGATGCAGGTGTGGGGAAGGGACATCGTGATCCGCCGTGGCCGATTCCCGCCACTCCCGCCAGGTGAACATTCAGTCAAAGCTGCACGTGCAGCGCCTCCAGGACGTCCTGGTCCGACAGCTGGTCGAAGTTCTGGTACCAGAGGCCCACCGCCATGAACGCGGCCGGCCGGTACAGGCAGACCACCTCGTCGGCCTCGGCGCGGATCAGCTCGGCGCCCTCCGGGGAGCACACGGGCGCCGCGAGCAGCACCTTCCCGGGCGCCTGACCGCGTACGAAGCGCAGCGCGGCCCGGGCCGTGGAGCCGGTGGCCAAGCCGTCGTCCACGACGATCACGGACCGTCCGCGCAGGTCCGGGGCGGGGCGGCCCTGCCGGTACAGCCGCTCACGTCGCCGCAGTTCGGCGCGCTCCCGCTCGATGACGGGGGCGAGCGCGGCCTCGCCGATACCGAGGTGGCGCAGGGCGTCCTCGTCGAGGAGCGGCACCTCGTCCCCGGCCATCGCTCCGACGCCGAGCTCCTCCTGGTAGGGCGCCCCGATCTTCCGTACGACGAGCACGTCGAGCGGGGCGTCCAGCGCGGCGGCCACTTCGCGGGCCACGGCGACGCCGCCGCGGGGCAGGGCGAGGACGAGGGGATCGGGCAGGTGCCCCTCGCGCTGCCGTGCACGCAGTGTTTCGGCCAGTTCCTCACCGGCCTGCCGGCGGAAGCAGGCCGGCACGTCGAGTCGCTGCACGGCGACGACGGCACGGTGCATCTCACCTTCGACGAGGCCCTGCCGCGCGAGTGCGAGATCGAGGC
>NZ_JBEXSH010001265.1:0-1889 GCF_040613555.1 Streptomyces sp. NPDC006265 | reverse complement strand
GCTGGTCCGGCAGCGACAAGGCGATGACGCTCGCCAAGCTCAAGGAGCTGGTGAAGAAGGGCGAACTGCACTACATCCAGCTCGGCGGCGGCATGGGCGGCGGCCCGGGCGGCGGCTCCACTGTCAGCTCCGAGGTCACGGCGTGGGTGCAGAAGCACGGCACCGCGGTGAAGGAGAGCGACTACAGCAACGGTACGAGTACGGCCTCCGGCAACGGCTCCGAATCCTCTTCGCAGTCCGGCCAGTCGGCCGTCTACCGCCTGGACGCGTCCGACGTCAGCTGACCCGACGCGACCGCACACCGCTGAACGGCCCCCGCCCCTCGGTCCGGGGCCGTTCCCGCGTCCCCGATCATGTACACCGGGTGTCCGGCGAACGGGTGAAGGGAACACAGCGGTGGGCTACTGCCTCGAGATGAGCACCGGCGACATGAGAACGGTGGTGCGGCTGCTCACGGCAGTGGAGCGGACCGAGCAGCAGGAGCGCGCCCTGGCCCGTGTACGCACGGAGTGCGAGCGGACCGACGCCCGCTTCCAGGAGCAGGGCATCGACCTCGACGTCTCCATCAGCCGGGCCCTGGAGGAGCTGATCGACGGCACCCCGAGCACCGACCTCTGCCCCGCGTACAGCTACGCCTTCTATCAGGCCGTCGCGGCGCACTTCTCCGACCCCACCGACCTCGGCGCCTGGCGCCGCCCCTCCTGGTTCCACGCCATGGACGACGAACTGGCCCGGCACGGCGTACCGTCCGACCTCCTCCCGGGCACGTTCCTGTTCAGCGGCCCGCCGCTGCGGCTGCCCCACCCCGGCGACGCGGTGCCCGCGATCGGCACGCTGCCGGCCCGGCGCGCCGCCGACCTCGCGGAGGCCTACACACGCGTACTCGACCGTCTCGACCCCGAATTCCGTGGCGCGGCCCGCCGGTTCGTCGACGCCATGCGGTTCGAGGCGCAGGAGTGGGAGAGCGCACGGCAGCTCGGGACGAACCCCGACACGCTGCTCTTCTGGTTCCACTGACCTCTGCCGGAACCCTTGACTCCGCCTTTTCCGCCGGGATACTTGCGGTCGACAGCGCGCCAACTGCCGCGTCAGGCAAGGGATTTGCTTGGCCGACGGCACAGCCTGTCCGAGATCCCGAACGTCGTGCGAAGTTTCGCAAGTTTCGCGACGACCACCCCCACAGGAGGATCCGCACATGAGCCCACGCACGGCACTCATAGCCGCCCTGACCGCCGCTCTGCTGGCCGGCCCCGGTGTCGCCCAGGCCGCCACTCCCCAGGCCCCGCCCGCCCCCGCCCGGGAACGCGCCGCGGCGGCCACCATCACCTGGTCCCTCGTCCGCGCGAGCAACCCCACGGCGGACCAGCGCTCGGCCTACGACCTCATCACCAAGGCCATGAACGCGGCGGTGGCCCGCTACAACAACCTCAGTGACCTGGGCAAGACCCTCACCGTCCGCTACGAGCCGGGCGTCCCCACCGCCGACGGCAACATCAACGGCACGATCCGCTTCGGCAGCAACCGCAGCTACATGAGCGAGCGGACGGCCCTGCACGAGATCGCCCACACCATCGGCGTGGGCACCAGCTCGGGCTGGTCGCGCCTCGGCGGCAGCGGCACCTGGACCGGCGGCCAGGCCACCGCCCTCGTCAGGCAGTACGACGGCTCCGGCGCCAAGATCTCCACCGGCGGCGGCCACTTCTGGCCCTACGGCCTGAACTTCGACAACGAGTGGTCGGGCACGGCCGCCGACCGCCACGTCCGCATCGTCGCCGCGATGGTCCGCGACGGCCTCTAGTGCCGCGACAGGCAACGTTCGCCCCGTCACGACGCCCGGCACGCTCCCCCACGCTCTCGACTCCGCTCGAGCAGGGGGCACCCCCACTCGC
>NZ_JBEXSH010001264.1:0-1889 GCF_040613555.1 Streptomyces sp. NPDC006265 | reverse complement strand
GTGATGGTCAGCACCGACTGTGTGTGCTCGGCGTCCCGGTAGGTCGGGTGCTTGCGCACCTTGGCCATGAACGACTCCACCAGGTCGACGGCGATACTGTCGGCACGGTCGTCGTTGTTGCCGTACGCCGGGAACTCCCCCTCGGTCCGGAAGTCGACCGCGAGTCCGGTGGCGTCCCGGAAGACCTTCACGCGCGCGTACTTGACGGCGGACAGGCTGTCCACGGCGACGGACAGGCCGGCGATGCCGCACGCCATGAACCGGTGCACCGGGTGGTCGTGCAGGGCCATCTCGACGCGCTCGTAGGCGTACTTGTCATGCATGTAGTGGATGACGTTGAGCGCGTCGACGTACGTGGCCGCGAGCCAGTCGAGCATGTGGTCGTATGCCGCCCGCAGCTGCTCGTAGTCCAGGTATTCACGGGTCAGCGCGGGCGCCTCGGGCGCGACCTGCTCACCGGTTATCTCGTCCCTTCCGCCGTTGACCGCGTACAGCAGCGCCTTGGCCAGGTTGACCCGGGCGCCGAAGAACTGCATCTGCTTGCCCACCGCCATCGCGGACACGCAGCAGGCGATCGCGGTGTCGTCGCCGGTGCGCGGCCGCATCAGGTCGTCGGACTCGTACTGGATCGCACTGGTGTCGATGGAGACCTGGGCGCAGAACTCCTTGAAGCGCTCGGGCAGCCGCGGCGACCACAGAACGGTCAGGTTCGGCTCGGGGGCCGGACCGAGGTTGTAGAGGGTCTGCAGGAAACGGAACGAGGTGCGGGTGACCAGCGGACGTCCGTCGGTGCCGATGCCGCCGATGGACTCCGTCACCCAGGTGGGGTCGCCGGAGAACAGGGCGTCGTACTCGGGGGTGCGCAGGAACCGTACGATCCGCAGCTTGATCACGAAGTCGTCGATCAGCTCCTGGGCGCGCGTCTCATCGATGGTTCCCTCGTCGAGGTCGCGCTGGAGGTAGATGTCCAGGAAGGTGGACGTGCGGCCCAGCGACATCGCGGCGCCGTTCTGCTCCTTCACCGCCGCCAGGAAGCCCAGGTAGAGCCACTGGACGGCCTCGTGTGCGGTGGCGGCGGGGCCGGTGACGTCGCAGCCGTACGAGGCTGCCATCTCGGCCAGCTCGCCCAGTGCCCGGATCTGCTCGGCGAGTTCCTCGCGGTCGCGGATGACGTCCGGGCTGGAGGGCTGCGCGCAGAGCCGGGCTTGCTCGGCCCGTTTGGCCTCGATCAGCCGGTCGGTGCCGTACAGGGCGACGCGCCGGTAGTCGCCGATGATCCGGCCGCGGCCGTAGGCGTCCGGCAGCCCGGTGATGATCCCGACCTTGCGGGCTGCCCGCATTTCGGGGGTGTAGGCGTCGAAGACGCCGGCGTTGTGGGTCTTGCGGTAGGTGCTGAAGACGCGGGTGACGAAGGGGTCGGCCTGGTAGCCGTACGCCTTCAGTCCGTTCTCCACCATCCGCAGGCCGCCGTTGGGCATGATCGCCCGCCGCAGCGGGGCGTCGGTCTGCAAACCGACGATCAGTTCGCGGTTGCGGTCGATGAAGCCCGGCCGGTGCGAGGTGATCGTGGACGGGTTGCCCGGGTCGACGTCGAGGACGCCGCGGCGCCGTTCCTCGGGGAACAGGCGAGCGACCTTGTTCCAGACGGCGAGCGTGCGCTCGGTCGGCCCGGCCAGGAATGCGGAATCGCCTTCATACGGGGTGTAGTTGGCCTGGATGAAGTCACGCACGTCGACGTGGTCCCGCCAGCGCGTGCCGGCGAAGCTCTGCCATGCCTCGGTCGTCGCCCGGGGTCCAGCTGCCACCGTTGCGGTCATCGCCGGTCTCTCCCTCGCTCTGCGTTCTGCGCGTGAACTGCCTGCACTTCGATGCTCGTCGCTCGCGACGTC
>NZ_JBEXSH010001263.1:0-1891 GCF_040613555.1 Streptomyces sp. NPDC006265 | reverse complement strand
GCCGCCCCCGCGCCCCCCACCCTCCCACCAGAGCTGCCCGGCGCTCCGGGCCGGCTCCCCCCCGCCCCGCCGCCCCCCCCCGACCTGGGAACGACCGTGGGCGCCGAACTCCTACAACACCCGGGTCACGGCAGAAGCGCCGTGGAGGACGGCACCTGACACGGCGCGCAGCCCGGCACTCGCCGAATGGGCCGCGACAGTCCGAACGCGCACGATATGGATCAGACAGCTCGCCCTTCCTGCACGGTACGAGGTGCGCCGGCGTGCCTGGCTTGAGAGCACCGCTGGCGAAGATCGACAGATCGCCGTGGAGACAAACCGCCAGCAGCTTGGCGCCGGTGCGGCAACGTCCGGTTCGTTCCGTGAATCCATACAGCCCTCACGTCCTCCAAATGAGTGCTGTGTCGGCTGAAACCGTCCTGCTTGCCACAGTGGCGGGCATAGAAGAAGAAGCCGCCGACCGAGCCGGCCGGCCTCCAATGGTCTGCACCGGCACCGCAGCGAAGGGCAGGACGTTGGCACTGAATTCCCCTGTAGACCTCTCCGGACGATGTGCCGTGGTCACCGGCGGAGCCCGGGGCCTGGGAGCATCGATCGTCCACCGACTGGCCCGTGCGGGAGCCAGCGTGTGCGTTGCCGACGTACGCCGCGAAGAGGGCGAGAAGGTATGCGCGGCGCTGACGGTCGACGGACACGACGCCCGCTTCATGGAACTCGATGTCCGAGACGCCGACTCCGTCGCCGCCGCCGTGCAGGAACTTGCGCGGGCTGCGTGGGAGGTGGACATCCTCGTCAACAACGCCGCCGTTGACGTCACCAAGCCGATCGAGCATCTGACCGCGGAGGAAGTCACCCGGGTCGTCTCCACCAATCTTCTCGGCCCGATGTACCTGTGCCTGGAGATCTACCGGCGCATGGTGGCACGCGGCGAGGGGCACATCGTCAACATCCTTTCCACCGCGGCCAATCGCACATGGACCGAGGCCGGCCCTTACTCGGCGAGCAAAACAGGACTGCGTGCCTTTACCCACACGCTGTTCCAGGAAGCTCAGCGCGACTGCCTGGGCATCGGAGTGACCGGCATCATCGCCGGTGGCATGGAGACGCCTTTCATCATGGAACGCTTTCCCGACGCCGATACTTCCAAGCTCCAAAGCCCGGACGTGGTCGCCGACGCAGTCCTGTGCGCACTATCCGTCCAGCCCGGCAGCGCGGTGCCGGAGATGGTGGTCATCCCCCTCAATGAGCCTTCCTGGCCATGACTGTGTCCACGCTGAACGAACCTGTAACGCCGGCCTTCATCGCGCTGTCCAAGGAACCGCAAGAAATGGGTGAGGGTCTCTACTCGCCGGTGTGGCATACCCGTCTCGCGATCCTCGCTCTTGTTGAATCCACCGGCAGGCGAGGACCCAAGGCGGCACGCGGCGGGCAGCCCGCCTTCACTACGGCTCAGTAACGGAGAGGTAACCATGGCAGACATCAGCCCAATCGACATGCAAAAAGCTCTCAAAGGCGCCAACTACCCGGTCGGCCGCAACGACCTCGTGGCCCTGGCCAAGCAAAACGGTGCGGACAACGATCTCATCGAGAAGCTGTCCAATTGTGGAGCCGAGCAGTTTGACGGCCCCAACGACGTTCAGAAAGCCGTGTTCGACGGAGAGTAGTCGTGCGCTAAGCAGTCGGCGCCGCTGTCCTCTCGCCGCGCTGTTCAGGTGCACGGGCTGACGTTGGCGATCAGCTCCTCACGCCCCGGCTGGTGTGGCGAGGCTGCATTCGCCCGGGCGGGGCGCGAATCGCGCGATGCCAGGTACCGAGCATGCGGTCGGCGCGGCGGGTGCCGGCTGTGATGGAGAGGTCCGGCATGGACGCTTCGGTGGACCGCATCGCGCAG
>NZ_JBEXSH010001262.1:0-1894 GCF_040613555.1 Streptomyces sp. NPDC006265 | reverse complement strand
GTCGGCGAGCGTCATTCCGCCGACCGTCTTGCCGGCGAGCAGCTCGTTGTACCGGCTGAGCGCGGCGGCCTGGATCTTCGCTTTGGACGGGATGTCGCCCGGGTACGCGGGGTCGAGCCAGTGGACCAGGGGGTGCTGGCCCTTGCCGGACAGGCCCACCAGCGCCGGGTGTTCGAAGCCTTTGGCCTCGGCGATCTCGCGCAGGTCGTCCTCATCCAGCGAGTTCAGGTAGGCGAGGGTCTGCGCCTTCAGCGCCTTGGTGTGGGCCTCGATCTCCTCGTCGGAGGCGCCCGCCTCCTTCAGTTTCTCAATGGCCTCCTGAGCTTGCTCGACGTGGCCGACGAAGGCGTTGTACCGCTCGACGGGGTCCGTCGGGACTTCATCCTCGGGGTCCAGGGCGAAAGGAGGGTCGGTGATCTCCTCCATGAGGTTCATCGCCATCAGGAGGTCGGCTTTGGCCTGGACTTCCTCGTCGGACATGGGCTGCGCCGGCGCTTCGGCCACCACGTCGTCCGTCTCGGACGCTGTCGTGGGCCCTACGGCGTAGGAGGCGTGCGAGGACTTGCTTCCTGTACCCATCAGCCGTCACCGCGCGGCGGGAGCGCAGGGATGACCTCGGCGAGCAGTTCGTCCAGGACGAGGTCGGCTGCGTGGGTGAGGTCGAGCGCGCCCTCGGGAACGTCGGCGGGCTCGAGCGAGCACACGCTGCCGGACCGCGCGATCCAGCGTTCGATGTCCTGGCTGGTGATGGGCGCGCTCAGGCGCTCTCGCCAGGGGTCGGCCGCCTCGTAGACAAGTGGGACCCAGCGCACGACCGGTGCGGCCTGCTGCTGTCCCTCGTTGAGGCCGAGAACGGCGACGGGGTCGACTGGAAGGCCGAGCGTGGGGTGCCAGACGAGCAGGATCCACAGCCGCCAGGCGGGAGAGGCCGTCGGCGTCTCCGTCGTCTTGGCATCAGCGCGGTTGGTGTCGGTCTCCATGGAGGCTCCTCCCGTAGGTGCTTTCACCTGCTACAGGTGTGGGAGGAGCCGCCGGTGTGACAGTGCGGGCGAAGAAGTTTCAGCGGTTCGGCAGGAGCGAGGCCATGTACTGGACCGTGGCGGCGAAGGCGTCCTCGCTTCGGGCGTGGACGTCCTCGCGGCCGTTGGGGGTCATGATCGCGCCGTGCAGGGCGTACTGATGGGGGTTTTGAGAGATGAGGGTCAGTCGCCGGCCGAAGATCTCGGCCATCTCGGCGATGCGGTTGGCTCGGGACAGGCCGGTGAGGAAGACCGGCATGTCCTCGGGCAGATGCTCGGCAAGCCAGTGCAGGCCGGGCCGCTCCCAGCTGTCCCAGTCGGCGTTGTCGCGGACGGTCTGCACGTTGATGGCGATGCCCGCCGGCTGGGTGTCTTGGATCCAGGCGAGGTAGCGCTGGAGGTCTTCCAGCCGGAACCAGTACACGTTCGGTACGACGTTCACGCCGGCCTCGGCGAACTCCTGGGCGAGCATCAGGCTGCGGCGCATGTTCAGCAGGTGCTCGGTGCGGGGCCAGTCGCCGTAGATGCTGTAGTTGCACGAGAGCACCAGATCCCACTCCTGCTCGGCGATCCGCTCGACGAGCCTGTCGCGTTCACGGCGGGTCCAGAAGGCCTCAACGAGGGGGTCCTCGCCATAGCCGACTAGGACGGCCTTCTGGTGTTCGCCGAGGGCGAGGGCCTGGCGTGCGGTCTGCTCGGTGAAGCGCTTGTAGAGCGTGTGGGTGTCCGGGGAGAAGACGCGCCGCAGCCCGACCCCGTAGGCCGGCCAGTTCAGGCTGGTGTCGAGCTTGGTGATGGCGCTGCCGTCGGTCATGGGGATGAAGGACGGCAGGCCGGCGGGCAGGGTGCTGTCGACGGTGATGTCGTCGAAGGTC
>NZ_JBEXSH010001261.1:0-1911 GCF_040613555.1 Streptomyces sp. NPDC006265 | reverse complement strand
CGCGGAGCTACGACTGAGAAGGCGCCGGCCGGGGCCCTCGGGCCCGTTGAGCTACGGCTGAGCCACCTTCCGGGGTTTGGGCCGCACCTGGGTCAGCGCCGCCCCCGTCAGCACGATCACCGCTCCGGCCGGCGTCGACCAGGCGAGTCCCTCGCCGAGGAGGGCGACGCCCGCGGCCGTGGCGATGACCGGGATGAAGTACGTGACCATCTGCGCGGTCGTCGGGCCGACCTCCGCGACCAGGCCGTACTGGAGGAGCACCGCCAGGCCCGTGCCCAGTGCGCCCAGGGCGGCGATCGCCAGCAGCGGCACGACGGACACGCGGGTGGGCAGGGACGTGAACAGCGGGGTGACGACGGCGAGCTGGACCGTGGCGAGCAGCAGCTGGGCGCCGGTCATCGACAGGTGCGAGTGGCCGGTGCCGGCCAGGGTGCGGCGGACGTAGATCCAGCCGATCGGGTAGCTGAGGGAGGCGAGCAGGGCCAGTGCCGTCCCGGTGGCGTCCAGGCCGTGGAAGCCCTGCCAGGCGCCCAGCACCGTGAGCACTCCGAGGAAGCCGAGACCGAGCCCCGCGACCCGCACCCGGGTCGGGCGGTCCTCCGACAGGGCGACCAGCGACAGCGCCATGCCCCACAGCGGCGAGGTCGCGTTGCAGATGCCCGCCAGCGTGGACGGGATGGTCAGCTCGGCGTACGCGAACAGGGAGAACGGCAGGGCGTTGAGCAGGAACGCGGCGACCGCCAGATGACCCCAGGTGCGCGCCCCGCGCGGCAGACGTTCGCGCCGCACCGCCATCGCGGCGGCCAGCACCGCAGTGCCGAACACCAGCCGTCCGAGCGTCACCTGGAACGGTGCGTAGCCCTCGGTGCCCACCTTGATGAGAAGGAAGCTGAAACCCCAGATCAGGGACAGGGCGGCGAACCGGAGGCGCCAGTCGAAGCGGCGGCGGGGCGGTGCGGACGGGGCCGTGGCGACCCGACCGGACGAGGTGGTGACGGTGCTCATGCCAGCCACGATGCGGCACCGGAACCTCGTAGCACAATCGAGATTTCGCACCCGGTACCACGTAGCATCGCTTACATGTTGAACCTGGACCGCCTGCGCACCCTCGACGCCCTCGCCCGGCACGGATCGGTGAGCGGCGCGGCCGAGGGACTGCACATCACGACGTCCGCCGTCTCGCAGCAGCTGGCCAAGCTCGAGCGGGAGGTCGGCCAGCAGCTCCTCGCCAAGAACGGCCGCGGTGTGCGACTCACCGACGCGGGCCGGCTGCTCGCCGAGCACGCCGCGCGGATCCTGTCCCAGGTGGAACTGGCCCAGTCCGATCTGGAGGCGCAGCGCGGGCAGGTCGTCGGCGAGCTCAGGCTGTCGGCGTTCCCGACGGCCGCACGGGGGCTGTTCCCGCACGCGCTGGCAGCGCTGCGCGAGCGGCACCCCGCGCTCCGGCTGCGCTCCTGCGAACTCGAACCGGAGCAGGGCATCGCCGGGGTCGTGCGCGGCGACCTCGACCTCGCCGTGGTGCTCGACTGGTACAACAAGCCGATGGCGCTGCCCGACGGGCTGGTCAAGGCGTCGATCCTGGACGACCCGGCCGAGGTCGCCATGCCGGTGGGCCACCGGCTCGCGGAGCGCGCGGAGGTGGATCTCGCCGAGTTCGCCGACGACGAGTGGATCACCTGGGGCGAGGGCGAGTTCTGCCACGAATGGCTGATGTTCACGCTGCGCTCCAAGGGCGTCGAGCCGATCGTCGGCCACCGCGCCGCCGAGAACCACACCCAGCTCGCGCTGGTCGCCGCGGGCCTCGGGGTGTGCATCGTCCATCAAGGAAGGCGACAAGGACACCTCCGGGCTCTGGAACTTCAAGCTCAAGAAGGACGCCTGATCGCTGCCGCTGAGCTTGGCCGGGTTCTT
>NZ_JBEXSH010001260.1:0-1911 GCF_040613555.1 Streptomyces sp. NPDC006265 | reverse complement strand
GCCCTTGAGAATGGCCGAGTTGGGTGCCGGCGCCATGGGACTCGGCGACGTCAAGCTCGCACCGGCCATCGGGGCGCTCCTGGGCTGGAGCAGCTGGACGGCCCTGTTCTGGGGAGCAGCCGCGGGATTCATCGTCGGCGCGGTGTCGGAGGTGGCACGGATGACGGCCCGCCGCGCCCGCCGGACGCACGTCTCCTTCGGCCCCTACATGGTCATCGGGGCCCTCGCCGTCTCCGTCACCGCAGCCTGAACGTTGCCGCGGGGCTCCTGTAATAGCTCTTCCTGCATATCGATTCCCGGAACGGCCTCTACCCGACACCACCGTTCCGGAATGCGGTTTCACGGAATAAACCGAGCCTGGTCAACACCCTTGCTCAGCAAGAAGATCGAATCCGGAACGACGACGAACCTGTCGCGTTCCGGATTCCCTTCTCGCCCGCCTTCATCGCGCCGCATCAGCACGGCGGTGACGAAGCCTTGCACAGGCGGCCGAGCAAATTCTGGCCGACGACACCAGGAAGAGCCGCACATGAACACCCTCACCCGCCGCGTCGCGACCGTGGCATCCACCGGCGCACTGCTCCTCGGCGGCGCCGTCGCCACCGCTTCCACCGCCAGCGCCGCGACGGTCGGCAGCGGAGCGTGCACCCACCAGATCAAGATCAACACCGACGTGTACACGACGGTGAAGTTCCGCACCGGCCCGGGCACCGGCTACACCGCCACCGGCCAGCTGTCCAAGGGCACCGACGTGTACTGGCAGTGCAACAAGGGCCGCAACGACAAGCCGGGCGCATGGGGCTACGTCACCGTAAAGTCCGGCGCCCACAAGGGCCAGAAAGGCTGGGTCGCCGCCCAGTACATCAACGTGCCCATGCAGCTGGACTGACCTTCGACAGCCGACGGAGACGACCCGACTCGAGCTCTCCCGGCCTCGAACGCCTGAGCCGTCACCTGTACAGGCTCAGGACGACGCAACGGCGGCCCGGCCCCTGTGGCCCCGGGCCGCCGTCGGCGTGCTCACCCCACCCAGCCTCGGCCACCTCGGCCCTCACCTCACAGCCTCGCTCCGCCGGTCCGACTCACCACCCGCTTTTCGCTCAGCGGACCGGTGGCTTTGTTCACGACGATGGGCTCTGGCTCAACTTCCCTGCTGCAGCGGTTGCCGGTGCTGGATAACGGCTCGCCGCGCACATGACGATCCTCTACCTTGAGCCGGAGCGGGATGGCGCGCTTTCTCGCAGGCTGCGGTGCCGTGGCAGAGCGGCCCATTGCGATCGCCAAGGGCGAGGTCCCGCTCACGGCGACTGACGGAGACGGGGTGGGCCTGCCCCTATCTGTCCGCGGGTTCAAATCCCGTCGGCACCGCAGCCGACCTGAAACTTTGTGCAGCACAAGCACTGCGACGTCGGTCCAGGTCAGTTGAGCCAGAACCCGAGATCGGGAGGCACGTGGACGTCGTCGAGATTCGAACGGGTTCAGCCGCGTCACAGGCCGAATGCGCCGCCTTCAATGAGGATGAGCAGGCCGATGGCGATGAGGACCATGGGCAGCAGGATGTGTCAGCGGTGCGGTGCTTCGCAGGACAGTTCTTCGCCACACGCCCCGTCATCGCCAAGGCCCTCGCCCGCTGGGTTCGGCCCGTTTCCCTGTGCCCATGATGTTGAGCTGCCCCTCGTGGAGCGGGCGGAGTTGCTGCGTGTGGAGACTGAGCAGCTCCAAGAGGCGCTGGAGCGCAGGCCGGTCATCGATGTCGCCCGCGGAGTGCTGATGGCGGCCTGGTCGTGCACGCTGGAGGAAGCGTGGGAGATCTTGGCACACTGCGTGCGGCCGCCCTGTCCTACGGCGACCGCGAGGTGTGGAGCGGTCTCGTCGTAGAAGTAAGGCCCGGCGAGTTCCTGGCCGTGCTGG
>NZ_JBEXSH010001259.1:0-1912 GCF_040613555.1 Streptomyces sp. NPDC006265 | reverse complement strand
TAGCGGAGCTACCAGGGCTTTTCGGCAACGCGGCGAGGTGCGGTGCCAGACCACGCGACCCGGACGGGCATAGTGAAAGGACCCCTTAGGCACTGGGGGAGGACGTGACCGGACAGGGAAGGCCCGGGTTCCCGCGAGGGAGGCCGGGCCTTCACCGTGTGGTGGCCCTGTGGACACGCACGCCCTGACCTGCGGAATACTTGCCGAACTGCGGTGGTGATGGCAGGTGGCGGAAAATCCAGGTACCGGAACTCTCACGACCGGGCGATGACCGAGACAGGGGCTGACGTGCACGAGCGCGGCAACGACGACGGACACCGGGACGCCGGTCCGGCCGGAAGAGGTGTGGACCAGCCTGCCTTCCTGGCGCTGGAGCGCGAGCTGACCGTGCTGCTGCGGCGCGCCCGGGCCAGCCAGGGTGAGATGGCCCGCGAGGTCCACCCCGACCTGGAGTCGTCCGCGTACGGCCTGCTCGTCCGGCTGGACGAGTGCGGGAAGCAGCGGGCCACTGAGCTCGCCGCCTACATCGGGGTCGGCAAGGCGACGATGTCCCGCCAGCTGCGCGCCCTGGAGGAACTCGGGCTGGTCTGCCGTGTCCGCCGGACCGGCGGCGGTCGGGCGTGGCGGTCAGGAGCCGGTGGCCGGCTTCCCGAAACGGCCGTTGACGAAGAGCAGCTCATCACCGGTCGCGCCCTCGCCCGCCGCCAGCACGGTGCCGATGAAGATGGTGTGGTCGCCGAACGCGTGCGACTCGGTCAGCTCGCACTCCAGCCACGCCACGGAGTCGTCGAGCAGCGGCGCCCCCGTGTGCTCGCCGGCACGCCAGTCGACGCGCTCGAACTGGACGGCACCCAGCGTGCGGCTCTTGTCGGCGAAGTGCCGTGCGAGCGGCTCCTGGTGGGCGCCGAGTATGTTCACGGCGAAGCGCCCGGCGCCGGTGAGCGCGCCGTGCATGACCGCGCTGTGGCCCACGCTGCACAGCACCGACGGGGGGTCGAGGGAGACCGAGCTGAAGGCGTTCGCCGTCATGGCGTGCAGATGCTCCCCGCCCACGGTGAGGACTGTGACGCCGGTGGCGAAGCGGGACATCACCCCGCGTAGCCGGTCCGGGCGTACCGGCTCGTGCCCGGAACGCACGGCAGCGTGTTCGAGTTCGGCGGACGCGGAATTCATGCCACTCTCCGATGGGTCACGGGACACGTCAGTGCCGTCCGCACGAGAAGGGGCAGCCGGCTCGATCAACGTAGTCGGGGCGTCTCGCGGATCCTTCATGCCCGGGTAACCGGGGGGCCTCCAGTGACCGACCGTCACCGATGACCTTTCAGTGACCGGATGTTTACCCGTCCATCGGACCCTGAGGTCATGACTGAGACCTCCGCCGCAGCCGCGGAACGCGAACTCGCCGAGCCCTATCTGCGCCAGGTACTCGACACCGCGGGACTGGCGGTGGAATACGTGCGCGCCGAGGGGAACACGCTGTACGTACGGGACGACGACAACACCGAGTTCCCGGTCGTGGACTTCGCCGGCGGTTACGGCTCGGTGCTGCTCGGCCATCACCACCCCGAGATCACCGCGTACGCCCGCCGACTGCTCGCCGAACATACACCGGTCCACGCCCAGTTCTCGCGCCACCCGTACGCCAACCGGCTGGCCGCCGAACTGAACCGCATCATCGCGCGTGAACTCTCCGACGACGAGCCTTATTACGCCATCTTCGGTAACAGTGGCGCGGAAGCGGTGGAAGCCGCCGTGAAGCACGCCGAACTGGACCGGGGCATCAGGGTCTCCGAACTGCTCGGCTCCGTCGACGCCGGACTCGTCAACGGCCATGTGGTGAAGGTCGGTTGGTTCACCTCGGAGCTGGACCCGCACAAGATCCTGCTGCTGTCCGGAACGTCGGGACAGCAGC
>NZ_JBEXSH010001258.1:0-1913 GCF_040613555.1 Streptomyces sp. NPDC006265 | reverse complement strand
GGGGGGGGTTGCTGGGGACTCGGCGGGCGGGGTGGGGGGGGGCTCGGAGCGTCGGGGTGAGGGTGGGGCGGGCTCGTCGCGTCGGGGTGCGGTGGCGTCGAGGTTCGTGGCGCCGAGGCTCGGGAAACGGGGGCGGCCGTTCGATCGGTCGGAGGACTGCGCGCCGTCCGGCCCGGGCGGGGTGGCTGCCGGTCCCGTCGCGGGGCCGGAGGCTGTGCCCGGGGTGTCCCGCGCGTCCGTCGCCGGGTCCTCCGGCGTGGCCGGCGGGTGTGACGGGCGCGGTGGGGTGGCGGGGCGCGGTGGGGTGGTGGGGGGCGGAGGGAAGGAGGCGCGTCGCGCTTCCGTGCTCATGCACCCCCCGTTTCCTCATGCCCGGGCCGCTCGTCCGGCGCGGGCCGGTGTCGTCCCGCCCGAGGCCCGGCACCGAATCGTCCCGGGCACACATACCCGTACGGATGGAGCGTCATCCCGGCACGGATCCCCGGCCGGCGTCCTCCGCCGTACGTGCGCGTCACTCTACGGCTTGTCCCTGGGCGAACGGGAACCAGTCCACGACGCCGAGGCATCTGCCCGGAACGTCCCCCTACCCTGCGGTAATCCAGTCTGGCAGGCTGCGTTCATGACTGCGCGCGCCGCCGACCGGGCCCGTTACGACCGGGCCACCGCCCATCTCGACGCCCCTCTCGCGATCGTGGACCTGGAGGCTTTCGACGCCAACGCCGCCGATCTGGTCCGCCGCGCCGGGGGCAAGCCGATCCGCGTGGCCAGCAAGTCCGTACGTTGCCGGACGCTGCTGGAACGCGTCCTGGCCCGGGAGGGCTTCGCGGGGATCATGTCGTTCACACTCGCCGAGTCGCTGTGGCTGGCCCGGTCGGGGTTCGACGATGTGCTGCTCGCCTACCCGTCCGCCGACCGTGCGGCCTACGCCGAACTCGCCGGTGATCCCAAGCTCGCCGCCGTCGTGACCGTCATGGTCGACGACGTCGCCCAGCTGGATCTGATCGACGCCTCTCGCGGTGGCGGGCGTGAAGTGGTGCGGGTGTGCCTGGAGTTGGACACCTCCCTGAAGCTGCTCGGTGGGCGGGTGCGGGTCGGGGCCCGGCGTTCGCCGCTGCACTCCCCCGCCCAGGTCGCCGACGTGGCACGTGCGGTGGCCCGGCGGCCCGGCTTCGAGGTCGTGGGGATCATGGCGTACGAAGGGCATGTCGCCGGGGTCGGGGACTCGCTGGCCGGGCGTCCGCTGCGGTCCCGTGCCATCCGGCTGATGCAGGCCACCGCCAAGCGTGAACTCGCCGAGCGTCGTGCGGAGGTGGTGCGCGCGGTGCGGGCCGTCGTGCCGGGCCTGGAGTTCGTCAACGGCGGCGGCACCGGCTCGGTGCAGCACACGGCGGCCGAGGACGCGGTGACCGAGATCGCCGCCGGGTCGGGGCTGTACGTGCCGCGCCTGTTCGACAACTACACCTCGTTCAGCGGCCGTCCGGCGGCTCTCTTCGCCATGCCCGTGGTGCGGCGGCCGGGGGTGGGAGTCGTGACGGTCCTCGGCGGCGGTTACCCCGCCTCGGGTGCGGCCGGCGCCGACCGGTCGCCCGTGCCGCATCTGCCCGAAGGGTTGCGCTACGACCCGCAGGAGGGGGCCGGTGAGGTGCAGACGCCGCTGCTGGGATCACCCGCCGACGACCTGCTGATCGGGGACAAGGTGTGGTTCCGGCACGCGAAGGCCGGTGAGCTGTGCGAGCGGTTCGACGCGCTGCACCTGGTCGAGGGCGACGCGGTGACGGCATCCGTGCCCACCTATCGCGGCGAGGGGCACACGTTCCTCTAGGGAGCGTATTCGGTTGTGATCATCAGGTGGTCCGGGTGAGCTCTCTGAGCCAGATCATCGAGGCGCGCAGATGAAGGCCGGCGAGGTAGCT
>NZ_JBEXSH010001257.1:0-1915 GCF_040613555.1 Streptomyces sp. NPDC006265 | reverse complement strand
CAGCCGCTCAGCTCCCGCCCGCCGCGCCCCCTTCGGCGAACCGCTTGGCCGCCCGCTCCCCCTCGGCCACGGCCGCAGCGTGGTCCTCGATGGGCGACACCTTGGCGTTCTTGAAGACGATGTAGGTGACACCGGAGGGTGCGCCGCCGCCGTGCGGGTCGGCGCGGATGCCGAGGGCCTTGGCGGTCGCGTAGGAGGCCTCCCCGAGGATGCCCTGCGGGCCGGTGTCGCCGACGACCGCGTACTGGACCCGGTCGCGGTACACGACGGCCACCACCGAACCGCCGCCGATGCCGTGGTCCCGGTAGTCCCAGAGGTCGCTCGGCGCGGGTACGACGATGAAGGGCAGGCGCTCGGCGCTCAACGGGCGGCCGTCGGACTGGGCGTAGGCCGTGCTCGCGGCGAAGTACGGGTCGGTGCGGCGGTTGCAGCGGGGTCCGGGGCTGCCGTCGCAGTCGATGTCCAGGTCGGCCTTCCAGAACACGGCGTCGCGGGTGCCGCAGACCGGGATGCTCGCGGATGCACCGTTGTCGCTGCGGTAGCGGCCGCGGGAGACGGGAGCGCAGTCCCGCACCTTGGCGAGCAGGTCGGCGGCGCTCACGGCGCTTTCGCGCCACACCGCGGGCCGGGCGTGGGCGGCGGGGGGTGTCGTCGGGGCGAGCAGGGCGGCGCTGGCCACGGCCAGAGTGAGCGACTGGACACGCACGATACGGGAGCCTCTCGTGGGGGACCTGACGGGCACTCAGCCCAATCTGGTCCCGAGGCGATCACTCGGCCACCGCTGGGGGGCCGGACGGTGCACGCCTCCAACCTCCGACAGGGGCCGGGCGCCTGAGTCCGCGTAAGACTCCGGCGGCCCGGCCACCCGCGCCGGCGCGGGATCTGCGACGACAGCGGTTCCGCGCGACAGGCCCGAACTCCCCGGTGTCCGCCAGGAGTTCGGCTGTGAGGCTTCAGCATACGTAACTCCTGCGGGTGGTCACGCACGGCCGGGGGTGACGCCCCCACGGAAGCGGCATCCATGACCAGCGGACCCCCTCTTGATGTGATCGCGCCAACAGCGCCATATTGGTCCGGACCATTCCCGTGAACCTGCTGGCCGACCACCCCGGGAGGCAGTGCCGTGCGACGACGTTCCGCTCCCTCATCCCTCCCGCGCCGCCTGGCGCTCTGCGGGGCTCTCCTTCTGCTCGCCTCCTGCGGCTGGGCCGGAGCGGAGGAACCGGACGGCGCTGGTGCGCCCGGGGCGCCGACGGGCGTCACCGCTGCGGCGGGCAGCGCGACGAGCGTGCATGTCATGTGGAACGCGACCGCCCGGGCCGATCACTACGAGGTGTATCGCGGCACCACGAAGGTCAGGGAAGTGCCGGGTTCACAGCACATGGTGGATGTCACCAGGCTCCGGCCCTCCACGCGGTACGTCTTCTCCGTACGGGCGCGGGACATCGACGGCCGGGTCGGGCCGCCGAGCCGCCGGGTGCCCGCGAGGACGCCCGCGGCCGCCGCGGACGACCGCTCCGCGCCGACCCGCCCGGCGGCGCCCCGCGGCCGGGCGGCCGGAAGCCGCGCGGTCCAGCTGTCCTGGTCCGCCTCGACGGACGACCGGGGTGTGGTGTCGTACGACATCCAGCAGGGAGACACGAAGATCCACAGTGTGGGCGGGGGCCAGACCGCCACCGTGCTCACGGGGCTGCGACCCGGCACGGACTACGCGTTCACCGTCCGGGCCCGGGACGCGGCCGGCAACGTCTCCCCCGCCAGTCCCACGGTCCGCCTCACCACACCGGGCAGGGACGACGGCCGCGCCACCGCCCCCACCGGCTTCCGGGCGACGAGTCACCACGAGGACGGGGCCTACCAGCTCGACCTGAGCTGGGTGCCGCCTCGCGTGGACGGTGAGGTCACCGAGTACCAG
>NZ_JBEXSH010001256.1:0-1915 GCF_040613555.1 Streptomyces sp. NPDC006265 | reverse complement strand
GGACTCGCTGCGGCCGAGGCCGGCCATCTCGACGACGGTGACGCCGTCGGCGCCCTTGACCGCGCGCACCCAGACGCGGCGGCGCTGGATGAACAGGGAGGCGGCGAGGCCGCCGATCGCGGCGAGGGCACCGGCGAGGGCCCAGCCGCTGCCGGGCTGCTGGACGACCTGGAAGCCGGCCCACTCCTTGATGTCCTTGCCGAAGGTGACCGAACCGGCGCCGTTCGGGAGCTTCATGGTCTCGCCGGGCTTCAGCAGCTTCTTGAACAGCTTGCCCTTCGAGTCCTTGAACTCCTTCATGTTGGTGCGGTCCATCTGGTACACGCTCTGCGGGATGCCCGAGTCGGCCCCGAGGTCGCCGTGGTAGGCGGACAGCGCGAGCAGCGGATTGTCCAGCGCGGGGAACTGCGACAGCATCGTGCCGCTGGCATGGCCGCCGAAGGTCGGCACGAAGAACGCGTTGAAGCCTAGCTGCTCCTTCTCGCCCTTGGAGTTGCGGTAGCCGTCGAGGACCTTGACGACACCGGAGGAGGTGACGTTGGCGTCCAGCGGCAGCAGCGGGACGGCGTCGTCGAAGACGACCTTGCCCTCGGCGTCGCGGACGGTGACGACGGGGGCGTAGCCGTGGCTGACGAGGTAGACCTTGGAGTCACCGATCTCCAGCGGGTGGTTCACCTCGACGGTGTCGTTCTCGTCCTTGCCGTAGGCGCCCGTGCTGTAGGTGATGCCGGCCTTGTAGACGCGCGGGGTGCCCTTGTTGGGGCCGGTGCGCTCGTAGGTGCCGGTGAACTTCTTCAGGTTGAAGCTGAACGGCACCAGGTCGTCCGACGTGAAGAGGTTGCCGGACTTGAAGTCGTCGTACTGGGTGAGGGTGTTGGAGAAGCCGTCGCCCTCGACGACCAGCTTGTTGCCCTCGGACTTGTACAGCTGGCCCCAGGCGAAGGCGGTCAGCATCACGATGAGGGCGATGTGGAAGGCGAGGTTGCCCGTCTCGCGCAGGTAGCCCTTCTCGGCGGCGACGGCGTCCCCGGTGAGGTGGGTGCGGAAGCGGCGCTTCTTCAGCAGGGTCAGGGCGGCCCGGTGGACCTGCTCGGGTTCGGCCGTGGTGCGCCAGGTGGTGTGGGCCGGCAGCCGGTTCAGCCGCCGGGGCGCGCCGGGCGGCAGGCCGCGCAGCTGGCCGACGAACTGCCAGGTGCGGGGCACGATGCAGCCGATGAGCGAGACGAACAGCAGGATGTAGATCGCGGAGAACCACACCGAGCTGTAGACGTGGAACATGCCGATCTTGTCGTAGACGTCCCCGAGGGTCGGGTGGGCCTTGCGGAAGTCGGCGACCTTCGTCTCGTCGCTGCCGGACTGCGGGATGAGCGAGCCGGGGATCGCGCCGAGGGAGAGCAGCAGGAGCAGCAGCAGGGCGACCCGCATGGAGGTCAGCTGCCGCCAGAACCAGCGGGCCCAGCCGATGACGCCCAGGGCGGGCAGGTGGGGCGCGTCCTCCTTGGGGGCGGTGGACAGCTGGGAGCCGGCGTCACCCAGCTCCGGGTCCTCGGCGGCGGAGGGGGCCGGGTCGGAGGCGGTGGTCTTGCTCATCGATCAGATCCCCACAGTGAAGCCGTCGGACCAGACCTGCATCTCCTGCACGATGCGGTCCCACGCGCCGGTCAGCAGCAGCAGACCGGTCACGATCATCATGGTGCCGCCGACCCGCATCACCCAGACGTAGTGGCGCTTGATCCAGCCGAAGGCTCCAAGGGCCTTGCGGAAGGCGACCGCGGCGAGCACGAAGGGCACGCCCAGGCCCAGACAGTACGCGATGGTCAGGACGGCACCGCGTCCGGCGCTGCCCTGGTCGGAGGAGAGGGCGAGCACGGAGGCGAGGGTGGGGCCGATGCAGGGTGTCCAGCCGATACCGAAC
>NZ_JBEXSH010001255.1:0-1915 GCF_040613555.1 Streptomyces sp. NPDC006265 | reverse complement strand
CACCCGTCGAATACGAGACCAACTACTACCTGACAACCACGAAACCCCAGGTCACGACCACCAACTGAGATCTCTACCGAACCCGGGGCGGTTCAGAAAGACGGGGTGGCTGAGACGATGCCCCGGTGAACTACTCCTCGCATTTCAGCATCGGTCCTGGTCATGACTGGCAGCATCTACCGGAGCCCAGGCCGGCCGAGCCCGGTCAATGGCCGAAACTGGAGGCCGCACTCGCTGTGGTCAATCGCGACCTGATGGCGACCCTGCCGGATCAAGAAGCACTGATACTGATGGTTGACTCGCCTCGGCAGCCTTTGCCCCCGAGCAGAATCGACAGGGGTCAGGTCTACGTGGCGATGCCCGACGGCCGTTGGCACGGCAATTCGGTGAATGCGTGCGACCTGGAGGAGGGCGACCCGCCAGAGCCGGACGATGCGACGACGCTCCTGACTGTGGTCGCAGATGCGGCGCAGTCGACCATCATGGAGTTGCTCTGGCGGGTCTGGCCGATCTGCTCGGAACACAAGATCGGAATGCACCCTCGTCCCGCAGGGACCACTGACGACTGGTACCAGGGCGAAACGGACGCGGCTGGCCCTCCGGTGTGGTGGTGCCGGGGCAGCCAAGACGGCGATTGCCACGACGTCTCCCTGGTGGGCGAGTTGGCCGCCGCCCTGCCAGGAAAGCAACGTCGCGCACTGCGGCGCAGCGAGCGTAAACGAGATGGCCGCCGATAGCCGCGGGGCCAGGCAACTGCGCGTTGGCGCCGGATCCACCTTTCGCTGCCACCCGCGAAGTACGGAGCTAGCGCCCGGCACGCCGTCCGGGGCATGCGTCCGCAGATGCTCGGCGACCGCATGCGAGTGCACAGGCCATGTGTCGGGGTGTTGTTGCAGCCGCTGCTCAGCGGCCTCGACGGCCAGGCCAGGCTCCGTGGTGTCTGGGTACAGCAGCCGGACGAATCCTTCGAGGGCTGCGCGCAGGTAGCCGAGACGGACCTGGTGCTGCTGCCACTCCTCCATCATCTCGGTCCAGACGGCGAGGCGCAGGTCCGCCTCGGCAACCACGACGCCCGTCTCCTCCTTCAGTTCGCGTACTGCAGTCGCGGTGATCGGTTCCCGGGGCTCCCCCTTGCCGCTGGGAACATCCCACTCACCAGGCGCGAAATCCAAGTGGCGGCCCCGCCGCAGGATGAGGAGTCTGCCGCTGTCCGGATCCGTGACGAGAGCAGCAGCGATGAGCCGTGTCGTCATCGGTTCGCTCTTCCACCGGGCCGCCGACGGATCGGACTCAGCCAAATCGCCTTCCTCCAAACGATCTCAGAGGGCGTTTACATAGGTTTGTTCCGGTATGCGGGTTTCGACCGTGACCCACTTTGGGGTTAATTACCTGATAAGTGCTAGTCGTTCACCCGGAAGCGGTGAACTCGACTGCCCGTCTCATCCGCTTCTCTACTCCAGAGTCCGTCTGGTTTGAAAAAGAGACGGAAACGCCCGAGAGGTATCGGGACACGGTGTTGCGGACCTTTCATGATCATGCTGGCCCGTGAGCCAGCGGAAGCCGTACCCCAGCGACCTGTCCGACGCCCGATGGGCCCTGATCGAACCGACGTTGACCGCCTGGCGAAAAGCCCGGCTCGACCGCAGGCCCACCGGCCAGCCGGCGAAAGTCGAACTGCGCGACGTATTCAACGCGCTCCTCTACGTGAACCGCACGGGGATCCCCTGGAAATACCTCCCGCACGTCTTCCCCAACTACGGCACCGTCTACGCCTATTACGCCGCCTGGCGCGACGAGGGAATCTTCACCCAGCTCAACTGCGACCTCGTAGGTCTGGCCCGCGTGAAAGAGGGGCGCAAGCCCGAGCCGACGGCCTCCGTGATCGACACCCAAAGCGTGAAGACCTCCACCAACG
>NZ_JBEXSH010001254.1:0-1916 GCF_040613555.1 Streptomyces sp. NPDC006265 | reverse complement strand
GGCCGGGCCCGCGCACCCCGGGACACGACAACTTCGCCTCGGAGTCGCCGTCGGTCTTCTTCGGCTCTGCGTCCGTCTTCGCCTCGGCGGCCTCGTCGGCCGGCTCGTCGGCCGCGTCCTTCTTGCCGAGGTCGACGGCCTTGTCGTCAGCGGGGGCGTCGGCGGCGGAGTCGTCGGTCGCGGTGAGGGAGGAGGCGTCGTCCGGGACGATGTCGGCGTCGGACTTCAGGTCGTGCTCGATGCCGTGAACGATGCGGTTGTACTCGTCGTCGGTGAGGACGGCGCCGATGGCGTTCTTGGCGAAGAGGAGATCGACGCCGGGACCGGCGTCGACGAGGACGGTGTCCTCGTTCACTTCCTTGACCGTGGCGTACATGCCCCCGATGGTGCGGATACCGCTGCCGGGCTGCATCTGGTTCCGCATGTCGGCGGCCTGCTGCTGCTTCTTCTTGGCCGACCGGGTCATCAGGAACATGGCCCCGATGAGCACGATGAACGGGAGGAGGGTCAGGAGACTCACGGGTCGGTACTTCCTTCACACGACCGCGCTGTGAGCGGCCAACTGGTTGGGGGTATGTACGCCGCCGACAAAGGCGGCATCGGCGGAGTCTAAGCGAGTCCGCGCGCATGGAACAACGCCCAGCATGGCACCGGGGTTCCCCCTGCGGCCACTGACCTCGCCGCCCCGGAGGCGTGACGGCGCCGTCACGCCCCGAACAAGTCCCCTTGTCCGTTTCCGGCACTCTGGGAGCGTGGCGGGGTGAGGCCGAGGTGCGCCCATGCGGCGGGCGTGGCGACCCGGCCGCGGGGGGTCCGGGCCAGCAGGCCCTCCCTGACAAGGAAGGGCTCGGCGACCTCCTCCACGGTCTCACGCTCCTCCCCCACCGCGACAGCGAGCGTGGAGAGACCGACCGGACCGCCGCCGAACAGCTTGAGCAGGGCTTCCAGCACGCCCCGGTCGAGACGGTCGAGGCCGCGCGCGTCCACCTCGTACACGGCCAGGGCCGCGGCGGCGATGTCCCTGGTGATCAGGCCGTCGGCCTTGACCTGCGCGTAGTCGCGGACGCGGCGCAGCAGACGGTTGGCGATACGGGGCGTGCCGCGGGAGCGTCCGGCGATCTCGGCGGCGCCCTGCGGCTCGATCTCGACTTCGAGGAGGTTGGCCGAGCGGTGGATGACCCGCTCCAGTTCGGCCGGTTCGTAGAACTCCATGTGCGCGGTGAAGCCGAAGCGGTCGCGCAGCGGGGGCGGCAGCAGACCGGCCCGGGTGGTGGCGCCGACCAGGGTGAAGGGGGGCAGCTCCAGCGGGATGGCCGTGGCGCCGGGGCCCTTGCCGACGATGACGTCGACGCGGAAGTCCTCCATCGCCATGTACAGCATCTCCTCGGCGGGCCGGGACATGCGGTGGATCTCGTCGAGGAAGAGGACCTCGCCCTCCTGGAGGGAGGAGAGGATCGCGGCAAGGTCACCTGCGTGCTGGATGGCGGGGCCCGATGTGATGCGGATCGGTGCGCCCATCTCGGCCGCGATGATCATCGACAGGGTGGTCTTGCCGAGTCCGGGGGCACCGGAGAGCAGCACGTGGTCGGCGGTGGCCCCACGCGCGCGTGCGGCGCGCAGCACGAGGTCGAGCTGCTCGCGGACCTTCTCCTGGCCGATGAACTCGTCCAGGTCCTTGGGGCGCAGGGCGGCCTCGACGGCCTGGTCCTCACGGTCGGCGACGGAGTCCACCAGCCGCTCGGCGGCGTCGGCGTCGGTCGTGTCGTCCCAGTTCATGGAGTGTGCCTCGGATCTCGGTACGGAGGTGCGGACGGCCCCGGACTAGTGCCGCGGCAGGCAACGTTTGCCCGTTGAGGAGCGGCGTTTGGTGCGTGCTCTCGGCGTGCCGGCCGGAAGCCCTCGTACTGGACGTACTT
>NZ_JBEXSH010001253.1:0-1916 GCF_040613555.1 Streptomyces sp. NPDC006265 | reverse complement strand
GAGGTGTGATCTTCCTTTGTTTGTGGGTGGTGGGCCCGGCCACCGGCCGTGGGGGGGTTGGGGGTTGTGGGGCCCGGCCGGGGGGGGGGGGGGGGTGGGTCCTGGGGGGTCAGACCGGTCCTGCCCTGGTCTCTTCGGTGGTTCAGTGGTCGTTGGGCGATCGGGTGGGTGAATGGGGAATCGAACCCCGCGCGCCCGCTCAGCGAGTCGTGCCGTGTCCAGACGGTTCACCCGGGGTGCCGGCCCTGTCCCCGGACGTCGGGGTGAGGGTCGTGTACGGCCAGGGGACGGGGCCGGGCCCGGCGGCCCCTGTGGGTGTTGGGGCCGCCGGGTGGTGGGTGGGGGGTTAGGCGGTCTTGTAGCCGTTCAGCTTCTCGACCAGTTCGGCGCGGATGAAGGCGAGTGCCTGTGCCTTGCCGTCGAGCTTGTTGATCTCGGCCTGGACGGCCTCGGCGCGCTTGCCGTTGAGGAACTTGGTGTACGCGGCCTCGCGCTTGGGGGTGGCCTTGTCGGCCTGGTAGGTGGTGACCAGGCCGGTGACGAGGTCGCGGACCTTGTCGAAGGTGTCCTGGCTCGCGGGCTCGGCCGGGGAGTTGGTCTCGAAGGCCGAACCGAGCATCCGCTTGCGGAACTTCAGCAGCGGCGCGGCCCCGTTGTCCGTCTCGGCGCTCAGGTCGGCCGGGTTGACCAGGTGACTGCCGACCACGTACGGCAGCTCCATGTCACCCAGCTTCGGGGCGTCGGTCCGCTCGTGGCGGTCGGTGCCGCTGCCCTTGCCGAACTGGACGTTCAGCAGACCCTCGGTCTTCGGGAACAGCTCCCAGTTCGGGTGGACCACGACCGTGCCGATCGGGAACACCCCGTCCTGGAGGACGCGGGACAGGTCGTAGACCGCCTCGCCGTTCTCGCCCGTCTCGACCGCGTACGAGTAGGTGTTACCGGCCGGGGTGGTGAACGTCTGGGTACCGGACATGAAGATCCCTCCAACAGGGTCAGTAGGTGGTTTCTCGGCCGGTTCTTCGTTCCCCCGACCTCGTGATAACTACTGTACACATCGAACAGTGAATACGCAACATCGGAACGGGACCACCCCCACACACTCAACCAAACCAATCTCCAACTAGGAACCTCACCCCCCGCCACCCCGCCCCACGACCGACCGCACCCACACCCCCCGCCCCAACCCTCGACCCACCCGACCCCGCCCCCGCGCGACCCCGGATCTAACACCCTCCACGGGCCCGCAACGCGAATCTAACGCCACCCGCAAACGCCACCCCGACCCAACCCGCGAATCTAACACCCTGCCCATACGCGCCGATTCGAGCGACCCCGGATCTAACACCCCGGGGCACTGAATCTAACAACCCGCCAAATCCCGAACCCTCGAATCTAACGCCACTCCGCATGCTCCCCGAAAAGCCGCACAGAACCCGTGAACGCCACAGCACCCGAACCCCTTCCCCAACCCGTCAAGAGCCCTGTAGGCTGCCGCTACAGCCCATACAGAGGCACCCCGGCCCCGCCGGAGCAGCCCCCGGGCCCAGGGAGCGGAGACCCCGTCAATTCCCGCCGCACAACTTGAATTTGAGGGGCCAGAACCCATAGAATGGTCTGGCACCACAGGGAATCGGGACCACCCGCAGAGAAACACCACCGGGACAACCCGAAAACCCGTCGAGAAACCACAGAAAAGGCCCGCAAGACCACCGAGGGCCCCCCTCCATCTAGCCAGCCATTCTTTAACCCCAACCACAGGAAAGAGAAACTGAATTCGAGGCCGGCCCGCCCGCCGGCCTCCGGCCCGCCCCGCGGGCCGGCTCCTCGGCCGGCCCCCGGCCGGCCCGATAGGAAGAGCGGGGGGTAGGGGAAGAGTGTTATCTGTTGGGGGTAGATGTCGGGGGTGGCCGGGTCAT
>NZ_JBEXSH010001252.1:0-1920 GCF_040613555.1 Streptomyces sp. NPDC006265 | reverse complement strand
CGACACATGACGGCACCTGGGGCCGTGCGGGTTCGCCACCCCGGGATCGTCGAGGGCGGCCCGCGGCCTCGTGCCGCACTCGTCAACGGCCGACCGGCCTGACGGCGCGGGCGGGCCTCCTGGCCGGAACGATCGCAGCAAGCTACCAGGGCCCGTCAAGAGCCCCGGGGTGCGCCTCTCACCAGGAGGACTTGCGCACCCCGGGCAGGTACCCCGCGTGCGCCTGCTCCCGCAGACTCACCCGGGACAGCCCGAACGCCCGGAAGTAGCCGCGCGGCCGACCGTCGACGCTGTCGCGGTTGCGCACGCGCGTGGCGCTCGCGTCGCGCGGCTGCCTGCGCAGCTCCGCCTGTGCGGCGAGCCGTTCGGTCTCCGTCGACGACGGCCGCCGGATGATCTCCTTCAGCTCGGCCCGCCGGGCGGCGTACCGCGCGACGACCTCCTGCCGCCTGTCGTTCTTCGCGATCTTGCTCTTCTTGGCCATCAGATCCTCACTCCCCGGGCGCGGATCCGGGCGACGGCGGCCTCGATCCCGATCGTGTCGACGGTCTTGATCCCCCGGGTGCTGAGCCGGAGCCGTACGTGCCGGCCCTCGCTCGGCAGCCAGTAGCGCTTGGACTGGATGTTGGGGTCGAACCGGCGCGACGTGCGCCGGTGGGAGTGCGAGATGCGGTTGCCGAAGCCCGGCCGGGTGCCGGTCAGCATGCAGTGCGCGGACATGGGTGGTGACGTACCTCTCTGCCTCAGGTGGTGGAAATGGATTTCATTTTCAGTATCATAGCGGCATGGCACGCAACGAGCTCCGTCCGGTCATCAAGCTCCGGTCCACCGCCGGGACCGGCTTCACCTACGTGACCCGCAAGAACCGCCGCAACGACCCGGACCGCATGACCCTGCGCAAGTTCGATCCGATCGCCGGCCGCCACGTCGACTTCCGAGAGGAGCGCTGACCATGCGCCAGGGAATCCACCCGGAGTACGGGCCCGTCGTCTTCCGCGACCGTGCCGCGAACTACGCCTTCCTCACCCGCTCGACCCTTTCCGCCAGGGCGAGCGAGAAGACCGTCGAGTGGGAGGACGGCAACACCTACCCGGTCGTCGACGTCGAGATCTCCGACGTGAGCCACCCCTTCTACACCGGCACGGCGCGTGTCCTGGACACCGCCGGCCGCGTGGAGCGCTTCGAGCGCCGGTACGGAAAGAAGGGCTGATCCCGTGGCTGTCCCTCCTGGGCTCCCCGTCGTGATCGTCGGCGGGCTGCACGCCGACGCCCGCAGGGCGGCCGTCGCGCAGTTGCTCGCCGACGTCCCCGGCAGTGTCGTCCTCCACCACGACCTGGCGACGGCCGCCGCGGGCACGGTCGTACGGACCATCAGGGACGCCTCCGGCATCCTCGACGCGGGGGAGGCGCCGCTGGTCAACGACTGCGCGTGCTGCGCCCTGCGCGAGGACCTGGTGCCGGAGCTGGAACGGCTGCGGGACGCCGGCGGCACCCGGCTCGCCGTCGTCGAGCTGTGGGACTCGGTCGAGCCCAAGGCCATGGCCGAGGTCGTCACGGCCGGCGGGCTCACCGTCACCGGCGTGGTCACCGCCGTCGACCCGGCCCTGGTCCTGCCGTACCTCGGCAACGGCGACGACCTGGCCGACGGCGGACTCGCCGCGGCTGCCACCGACCAGCGCACGGTCGCCGACACCTTCGCGCGCCAGCTGGAGTACGCCCCCGTCCTCGCGGTCGCCGACTCCCCGGTCGCCGACTCCCCGGAGGCCGACGACGAGGACCGCGAACTGCTCGCGCAGCTGCACCCGACGGCCCGCCAGGTCCCGATCGGCCGGGGAGCCTCCGCAGATCCGGTCGACGACGCTCTGACGGTGCCGACCCCACGCCGGGGTCCGCTTTCCCTCCTGGGCCAGGCCGCCCTGG
>NZ_JBEXSH010001251.1:0-1920 GCF_040613555.1 Streptomyces sp. NPDC006265 | reverse complement strand
CCGGGGATCGTGGACGCTGTTGGTTAATTCGGGCCCGTGCGTGACGTCGGCTCCCAAGACGCGGTTGTGGTCTTGGGAGCCGACGTTGTCGTATGGGGTGGGTGTCGATGTCTATGCAGCCGAGCGGGCCGGGCGAGATTCCGGCGGAGACGGTGCGGGTGGCTCGGGCGGCCTTCCCGAAAGGGAGCCTGGCGATCCGGGTCCGGGACGAGCTGGGGCCGTTGTTCACCGATGAGGAGTTCGCGGATCTCTTCCCGGCGCGGGGGAAACCCGCCTGGTCACCGGGGCGTCTGGCGTTGGTGCTGGTGTTGCAGTTCGTCGAGGGGCTCACCGACCGGCAGGCCGCCGAGGCGGTGCGGGCGAGGATCGACTTCAAATACGCCCTCGCGCTGGAACTGACTGATCCGGGCTTCGACTTCTCCGTGCTGTCGGAGTTCCGGGACCGTCTCATTGATGCGGAGGCGGGCAGGCGGGTGCTGGACGGCATCCTGACCGCGGCCCGGGACAAGGGACTGCTCAAGACCGCCGGCCGGGCCCGTACCGACTCCACGCACGTGCAGTCCGCGGCACGGGAACTGTGCTGGCTGGAGATGGTTGCGGAAACGCTGCGTTCGGCGCTGAACACGCTCGCGCAGGCTGCCCCCGACTGGCTGGCGGACACCGCCGAACCAGACTGGTTCAGGCACTACGCCACCCGGGCCGAGGACTCCCGGTTCCCCAAGGCCCACGCCAGACGGGAGGAGGTCGGCCGACGGATCGGGACGGACGGGATGCGACTGCTTGAGGCCGTCTTCTCGCCCCGGGCACCGGCCGGACTGCGGGAGCTGGAGCAGGTCCAGATC
Organism: Streptomyces sp. NPDC006265; assembly: GCF_040613555.1. Lineage (NCBI taxonomy): Bacteria > Bacillati > Actinomycetota > Actinomycetes > Kitasatosporales > Streptomycetaceae > Streptomyces > Streptomyces sp. NPDC006265. The sequence continues at coordinate 1,078 of NZ_JBEXSH010001251.1, read as the reverse complement.
CTGCGGCAGATGTGGGTCCAGCACTTCCACCGAGTCGGGGCGAGGTGCGGCGGCGGGACCCAAAAGACCGCCCGCCGGGCGCAACGCGCCTGGTCACGCCCTATGACCCCGAAGCCAGGGGCAGCAAGAAACGCGACATCCTGTGGGACGGATACAAGGCCCATCTCACCGAGACCTGCGAGCCGGACATCCCGAACCTGATCACAAACGTCGCCACGACCGACGCCACCGTCCCGGACAGCGTGATGGCCGGCCCGATCCATGCCTCCCTCGCAGAACGGGACTGCCTGCCCGGCGAGCACTGGGTCGATGCCGGATATCCCAGCGCCGCCGCGCTGACGACCGCCCGGCGTGAGTACGGCATCGAGCTGCACGGGCCGCTGCAAGCCGTCACCGTCGCCCAGTCGAAGAACGGCAGCGGCTACGGACAGGACGCCTTCAGCATCGACTGGGACCAGCAGCAGGTGACCTGCCCGAACGGAGCCACCAGCACCCAGTGGGCCCTGCGCAGCTCTCAGCAGGAGCTTCCCGTGATCCGGGTCAGATTCTCACCCGCCGACTGCCGCCGCTGCCCCGCCTTGCGCGACTGCGTCAGCTCACCCAAGGCCGAACGCAGGGAACTCACCCTGCGGCAGCACGACGAGCACCAGACCCTCCAGCAGACCCGCGCCCTTCAACAGACCGACGAGTGGAAAGCCCGATACAAGATCCGTGCCGGAGCCGAAGGAACCATCTCCCAAGGCGTTGGGCGTTGCGGCTTACGCAGATCCCGCTACCAGGGCCTGGCCAAGACCAGCCTCCAGCACCAACTCACCGGTGCCGCCATCAACCTCGCCCGCATCGACGCCCACCTCACAGGCACACCACGGGCCCACACCCGCACCAGCCACTTCGCAGCACTTCGCCCCGCCGGATAGATCCGACGGGGCGAAGCAACCGGGCCCGAATTAACCAACAGCGTCCGTCACCGCTGCGGGCCCTCCGGCGTTCCCGTACGTCCCTGGGCCTCGGGTGCCGCCGAGCCCCGGCAGAGCCGTACAACGCCGCCGGGGTGGCCGAGAACCCGGGCGGTTCGACC
>NZ_JBEXSH010001250.1:0-1923 GCF_040613555.1 Streptomyces sp. NPDC006265 | reverse complement strand
GAAGCGTGCCAGGGCAGGGGCTCCCTCCGTGCGGCTGTCGAGCGAGGTGGTGCATGAGGACGCGGCGGCCGCCCTGGTCGACAAGGGGCGCAACGCCTTCGCACTGGTGCTCGGGCCAAGAGGGCTCGGAGACCTCGCCGGGATGCTTCTGGGCTCGGTCAGCCTGGCCGTGGCCGCCCGCGCCGACTGCCCGGTGGTCGTCGTGCGGGGTGGGGCGGAGCACCGAGGCAGCCGGTTCGGGGACATTGTCGTCGGCGTCGAGGACGAGGAGGGCAGCGGTACGGCCGTGCAGTTCGCGTACCGCGAGGCCCATGTGCGGAGCTGCCGGCTGGTGGCGGTGCACGCCTGGAGTGTCCCGGTCGGAACCCCTATGCCTCCGGGCCTGTCCGGATACGCCCTCCAAGCCCTCCAGCGCCCGCCGGCGCAAGTTCTCGCCGAGGCGCTGCACGACCCTGCGGAGCGGTATCCGGACGTGCCGGTGAGCAGCGAGGTGGTCGAAGCCCCGGCACGGCGGGCACTGCTGAAAGCCGCGGCCGGCGCTGATCTGCTCGTCGTGGGCGCCCGCAGGCGGCACGGGCACATCGGCCTGCAGTTGGGTCTGGTCAACCACGCGGTGCTGCATCAAGCGCCCTGCCCGATCGCGGTCGTTCCGCAGACATGACCGGTGAGGGGTACAGGCTCCCGTGCCCGGGCTCTGCCGCCCTTGGAAGGCGATGCGGCAATCGGTGACGTGGTCGCCCCCTGCTCCGGCATGCGCACGGGAGGCGAGGAACTCACACTGGTCTGGAGGAGCACAGGCCGGGGGCGGGCCAGATCCCATCGGCTCTCCCCGCGCGGCAGCGACGCTCGAAGGGAGACGACCATGACCACTGCCCGGGAGATCATGCACTCCGGTGCCACCTGCATCCAGGAGAACGAGACGCTGGAGGCCGCGGCACGCAGGATGAAGGAGCTGGACGTCGGAGCCCTCCCGGTCTGCGGGGAGGACGACCGTCTCCACGGGATGATCACCGACCGCGACATCGTGGTGAAGTGCCTGGCCAAGGGCAAGGACCCCAGAACCGTGCCCGCGGGCCAGCTCGAGCAGGGCAAGCCGGTCACGATCGACGCCGAGGCCGATGCCGGACAGGTGCTCCGGGCCATGGAAGAGCACAAGATCCGACGGCTGCCGGTCATCGACGACCATCGTCTCGTCGGCATGATCAGCGAAGCCGACCTCGCACGCCATCTCTCCGAGGAGCAGGTGGGGCATTTCGTCGAGGTCATCTGCACGACCCCCTGACCGACTCGTCGGCCGTCGGCCCGCGACTGTGCGGCCGGACGTGTCATGCCGGGGGCGCGGCCGATCCGCTCTCACGGATCTTCGTCGAGACACGGTCCAGGAGGTAGTGATGGGACGTCTGAACGAGCGGGTGGCGATCGTCACCGGTGGAGCCAGAGGGATCGGCGCCGCTGTGGCACGTTTGTTCGCGGCCGAGGGCGCGGCCGTGGTCGTCGCCGATGTCCTCGACGCCGAGGGGGAGAAGCTGGCGGCGGAACTCGGCGGCCCGGCCCGCTACGCGCACCTGGACGTCGGTACCGAGGACGGCTGGCAGACGGTGGTGGCGGAGACGGAGCGGGAACTGGGCCCTGTCTCGGTGCTGGTCAACAACGCCGGGATCCTCGAGTGGGGGACCATAGAGGAGCAGAGCCTCGAATCCTTCCGGCGGGTCATCGACGTCAACGTCCAGGGCGCCTGGCTGGGCATCCATACGGCGGCAGCGTCGCTTCGCCGGGCCGGCGGAGGCGTGATCGTGAACGTCTCTTCGATCGCCGGGATCACCGGCTACGCCGGCATCGGAGGGTATGTGGCCAGCAAGTGGGCACTGCGCGGGCTGACCAAGGCCGCGGCTCTGGAACTGGCCTCGGACGGAATCCGTGTCT
>NZ_JBEXSH010001249.1:0-1928 GCF_040613555.1 Streptomyces sp. NPDC006265 | reverse complement strand
ACCGCGCTGAGCATCCCGCGCGATCTGATCACCGACGTGCCGGACTGCCCGACGACTCAGGAGGACGGGCACCGCGATCGGGCTGTCGGCGACGGCGGTCAAGCGGCGGGTCGACCGGCTGCGCGAGACCGGTGTGATCACCGGGCCTCCGCCCCCACCGGGCTTGCCGGGCGTTCCGACGTCGACGCACACGTCCACGTCTGTGCAGTGGCCGGCGCCGCCCCCCGCGTGCGCGAGCCCGGCCGGCGTTAGGGCGGTCAGTACCGCAAGGACGCCCAGCACGCGGGCAGAACGGATCAGCAGCCCTTCGTGCGATCGGCTGTGATCTTCGTGACGAACCATGTGTCGCCCTCCAGCGTGGCTTGGGACGTGACGGGGTACTTCAGGCGCTGCTCCGCGAGCTTGAGCTCCTTGCCGGAGTCCTTGTAGACGGGCTTCCAGCTGGTCGCGTCGAAGCAGTCGGTGACCGTTGCGGTCTTGCCCTTGGTGTCGACGGCGGTGACCTGAGGCTTCATCTCAGGACGGCCGGTGAACTTGATGCCCATCGACTCGTTGCGCAGGACCGACTTCTTGAGGTCGGTGGCGGCATCGCCCCTGGCGTACTTGGCCAGTTCCTCGGTGTGCAGATCTCCGTCCGCGGCCATCTTGATCTGGACCTCGCGCATGTTCGTGTACGAGGCGAGGACCTTGTCCTTCGCTGCCTGGTCCGGATCGTTGGACGGCGTCGAGGAGGCAGTGGCGGAGGGCGAGGAAGCCGTCTTCTTGGGTGTGTTGGAGCCACAGCCGGCCAGAGCGCCGGCCGCGACGGTGCACGTGAGGACGGCACCTGCGAGTCGCAGGACATGGGTGCGGTGGTGGGTGGTCGAAGCCATCGGCAGATCCCCTTCAGGAGTCGGGTGCGGGCGCTGGCGCGCGCTCAGGGCGGACAAAACGCGGCGAGGAGAGTCCTCTACCGCGCTTGGTCGGCTCTGGAGGTGCACGCCAGGCCAGGACCCGGCGAGCCTACGGCCACGGCGCAGGGCCAGTGCCTGGCTCCCAGCCACGGCGGGGCCGTCGTGCCGTGGGTGAGCCACGGATGAAGAGGTGTCAGCGTGTGACGGGGGCCGCTTCGCACCGAAGCCTGGATGGCCGACTTGGTCATCCACCCGGCTCCCGACCGGAGGTCGGCCGGTCGTAGCAGTGATGCGGACCCGGTTGGCACGAGTCCAGTTTGTAGATGTCGCAACGCGATTTCCCCCTCGCGGTCACGGACGCCGCGTCTCCCACAACGTGATCAGTCCGAGCCTGATTCTGGCCAGAAAGATCAGGTGCAGCCAGGCCACGTTTTTTCCGGTAGCAGCACTTCCGGTATATGCCTCTGGCGCGGGCGGTTTGGAAACGCTGTGGCCAGAACCTCAGGGCTTGATCAGCAGGGCGGGCCCCGAGGGCCGCAGGGCATTCCGGGCCGTCTCCTGGTCGGTGCCCGTAATGGCGTTAAGTCGACGTTCCACGAACGGAGTGGAGGGGTGGTCCTTGCCGTAGACGGACTGCAGCAGCGCCAGGAGGGCCGTTCCGGTCCGGACGGCGTCGGGCGCGTTGGTGACGGTGAGCCAGGAGGCCGCGCCGTTGTGGGCCTGCCGCCGGATCTGGTGGTGCGTGGCATCCAGAAGGCGCTGCCAGGCCGCGGCGGTGTACACGGAGACCTCGGTGGCCATGGCGGGGTGTCCCGCGATCTGAGCGCAGAAGGCGACGAGCTCGAGGGCGTGGAGGGTGTAGTTGTGCAGGGGGCCGTGGCTCTCGGCGAGCTCGTCGCTGATGGTCCGGGCCGCCGTCAGGGCCTTTTCATGGTGGCCGGCGCGGAGGGTGTGGCGGAGGTCCTCGATGCGGGGGACGAGGAACTCGGGGACGGCGGCGGGGACCGGCAAGACGATGGCTGCGGGGCTCATGAA
>NZ_JBEXSH010001248.1:0-1925 GCF_040613555.1 Streptomyces sp. NPDC006265 | reverse complement strand
GGACGCCGGCGAAGATGCCCTCCTGCTGGAGCAGCTCACGGGTGCGGGTGACCGCGTCCGCCGAGCCGACGGAGAAGCGGGTGGTGAGGACGGAGGCGTCGTACAGCTCGGGGACGAAGCCCTCGTCCAGGTTGCGCAGGCCGTAGACCAGGTCGTCGTAGCGCGGTTCGGCCGCGACGATCCGGACGTCCGGCTTGTGCTCGCGCAGGAAGCGGCCCACGCCCATGAGGGTGCCGGTGGTGCCGAGGCCGGCCACGAAGTGCGTGACCGACGGCAGGTCGGCGAGGATCTCGGGACCCGTCGTGGCGTAGTGGGCGCCCGCGTTGTCCGGGTTGCCGTACTGGTAGAGCATCACCCAGTCGGGGTGCTCGGCCGAGAGCTCCTTGGCGACGCGCACGGCCGTGTTGGAGCCGCCCGCCGCCGGGGAGGAGATGATCTCCGCGCCCCACATGCCCAGCAGGTCCCGGCGTTCCTGCGAGGTGTTCTCCGGCATCACACAGACGATGCGGTAGCCCTTGAGCTTCGCCGCCATCGCCAGGGAGATGCCGGTGTTGCCCGACGTCGGCTCGAGGATGGTGCAGCCCGGGGTCAGGCGGCCGTCCTTTTCCGCCTGCTCGATCATGTGCAGGGCCGGACGGTCCTTGACCGATCCCGTCGGGTTGCGGTCCTCCAGCTTCGCCCAGACGCGGACGTCGGCGGACGGCGACAGCCGCGGCAGGCGCACCAGGGGGGTGTTGCCGACCGCGGCCAGGGGGGAGTCGTAGCGCATCGGTGATCAGACCATGCCGCCGGCCACGGCCGGCAGGATCGTGACGTTGTCGCCGTCCGACAGCTTGGTGTTGATGCCGTCGAGGAAGCGGACGTCCTCGTCGTTCAGGTAGACGTTGACGAAGCGGCGCAGGCTGTCGCCGTCCACGATGCGGGCCTGGATGCCGGCGTGCCGGGTCTCGAGGTCGGTGAAGAGCTCGGCGAGGGTGTCTCCCTTGCCCTCCACTGCCTTCTGACCGTCGGTGTAGGTGCGGAGGATGGTCGGGATGCGGACCTCGATGGCCATGGCTTCAGGGCTCCTGTCGGGAGTGGTCGGTCGGGGCGCGCGGCAGCGCAGGAACAGCAGGTGGTGCGTGTGTGCAGCGCCGCGGCTCACGGCCGTACGGCGGCAGGGACCGGCGTCAACAGATGGCGCTGGCGAGCCTGCACAGGTCGACGTGCAGCCGCGCCACGAGCAGATCGCCCGGCGTCTTTTCGCTCACGTCATGGAAAACCATGGGCTCATCGTATCGATTCCCGGTCCGGGCGCTGGAATGTGATCCCACATGGCGGACGTTTTCGGGCCGGGGAATGAGACCGCCCTGCTCAGACGGCCTCAGTAGGCCTCGACGACCTGGACCTCCTCCTCCGTGACCTCGCCCTCGACGATGCGGAAGGAGCGGAACTGGAACTCGCCGGCGCCGTCGGTGTCGGCGGTGGAGACGAGGACGTAGTGCGCGCCGGGCTCGTTGGCGTAGGAGATGTCGGTGCGCGAGGGGTAGGCCTCGGTCGCGGTGTGGGAGTGGTAGATGACCACCGGCTCCTCGTCGCGGTCGTCCATCTCGCGGTAGAGCTTGAGCAGGTCGCCGGAGTCGAACTCGTAGAACGTGGGCGACATGGCCGCGTTCAGCATCGGGATGAAGCGCTCCGGGCGGTCCGAGCCCGCCGGGCCGGCGACGACGCCGCACGCCTCGTCGGGGTGGTCCTTGCGCGCGTGGGCGACGATCTGGTCGACGAGGGCCTGGGTGATGGTCAGCATGCCGGCAAGGATAAGCAGAAGGGCCGTTCCGTACCGAGGTTTGGTACGGAACGGCCCATATGCCGGACGCCCTGAGCGGCAGCGGCGGGGGGTGGCCCCCGTAATACCCCCCCCGGGGCGGCCGGGGAGTTGCGGGGCG
>NZ_JBEXSH010001247.1:0-1926 GCF_040613555.1 Streptomyces sp. NPDC006265 | reverse complement strand
GGTCGGGCGCCTGCGATGCCCTGGTGGGGCCGGTGGGACGCCGGCACGGCCCGCACGCGCGGGAGCCGCTCTCACGCCACCGATGCGATCCGCATCCTGATGTCGTCCGGCGACAGCGCCCCCTTGGCCGTCACATGGTCGCCCGACGACTCGCCGCGCAGCCGGCGCCCGATCCACGGCACCAGGAACTCCCGCGCCCAGGCGACGTTGTCGCGCCGCATGTCGAGAGCGCCGCGCGGGGGCAGCGGGGGCCACGCCTGCTCGGGATCGGCCGGCACGTCGAGGCCGAGCACCTGACCCGCGCGGAGCGCCACGCGCGTGTGCCCCTCGGGGGACAGGTGCAGCCGGTCGGCGTCCCAGGCCCTGCGGTCCTGCACACTGCGCAGGGACCACAGGTCCAGGACCGGGCAGCCGTACCGGTCGGCGATGGCCCGGACGTGTCCGTTGTACGTGGCGATCTTGCCGCGCAGGTGCCTGAGCACGGGCACGCCACGGGTGTCGAAACCGGTCGTCACCATGACCGTGCCGGACACGGCGGTGAGCTGGGCCAGGGCCCGTTCGAAGCGCTCGGCAACCTCGTCAGGGTCGGTGCCGGGCCGGATGATGTCGTTGCCCCCGGCGCAGAACGAGACGAGGTCCGGGGCCATGTCGACGGCCCGCGGAACCTGGTCCGCCACGATCTGGTCGAGGAGCTTTCCGCGTACGGCGAGATTGGTGTACTGGAAGTCGCCCTCGGGCCTGCGGTCGGCGAGCAGGACGGCGAACCGGTCGGCCCAGCCGACGAACGCCCCGTCGGGGCCGGGGTCGCCGACGCCCTCGGTGAAGCTGTCCCCCACCGACACGTACGACCCGATCACTGCTCTGCTGTCACTCTTCGAATCGTCTGCCACAGCAGCTCATGATTCACCTTCGAATGTGACCTACGCGACCGTAGGAAAGGGTTGACGGACGGTGAGATAAGCCACTCCTAAAGTGTTCGTCAACTCCGGAATACACCGCTTGTCAGGGATGTTTCGGGGTGAGCCGCCAGACCCGGAACGCACTGATCCGGAAATGGCTCCAGACGGTCCGGAAGGCGAAGTGCCCACTCGCGTACGGCTGCGGGTCGATGTGGTCGAAGACGAGCCGGCCGTTGTTCCACCACTGGACCGTGGAACCGTCGGAGATGATCCGGACCCGGTTCGGCTCGCCCGGGACCAGCAGCGGCTCGGTGTAGTCGAAGACCAGGGGGCGGACACCGGGTTCGCCGACGTAGCGGCGCAGCCGGGTCGTGGTGTTGTAGTTGGCGCCGCAGCCCGCGTAGTACGTCGTGAGGTGGTCGTACTCGTCGAGGGCCCCGCCGCGCGGCGTCGCGAAGAGGTCGTCCGGGGAGCGGACGTCGGTCGCGTTCCAGAAGTTGTTGAGGTCCGAGACCCGGTCGTTGACCCCGCCCTCGGAGACGGGCGTCGCGGTGTACTCGAGCACGTACGGACCTGCGAGCCGCCGCCTGAACCAGACGGTCGCGCCGCTCGGCACGTCGATCTCCAGGGTGCCGCGGGAGGCGGTGACGGTGCCGCCGTCCTGGAGTTCGGTCGCCCACTGCCCGAGGCCGTGGCAGAAGTCGTCGTGGGCGATGAGGCGGCGGTGGCGGGTCGCGGCGTGCGCGGCGACCGTGGGGGCGAGGGCCGCCAGGGCGGATCCGGCGGCCAGGGCTGCGAACGCTCTGCGGGTGCTCGGCACGGTGACACAGCTCCTCGGGGTCCGCCGGGAAGGCTCGGGAAAGCGCTTGCACTCCGGCCGGGCTCACTCTGTCCCAACTGCCGCCGCCTGTCGATCCCTTGGCGCGATCGAGAGCCCGCACACACCGAAGGCCGGACCCGGGGATCGGGGTCCCAGCAGCTCCGCCTGGAGGTCCTGGCCGACCGTCATGCCGTCCGCGGCGATCGA
>NZ_JBEXSH010001246.1:0-1929 GCF_040613555.1 Streptomyces sp. NPDC006265 | reverse complement strand
GTCGATCAGAGGTTCCTTGCGGCGCGGCTCGTAGAGGAGCAGGCCCGCCAGGGCGGCGAGGGCGAGGACGGCCAGCGGCGCGATGGACCGGAACGGGGTGCTCGGTGCCTCGATGATCGCGTACGTCAGCGAGCCGAACAGCGCGATCACCAGCACCTGCCCGACGGGGTCGGGGCGGCGGGCGCGCGGCGCGCGCGACTCGGGGACGAAGCGCAGGGTGAGCAGCAGGGCCGCGAGGCCCACCGGCAGGTTGATCCAGAAGATGGAGCGCCAGCCGACCGAGTCGACCAGGAGGCCGCCGACCAGCGGGCCGGCGGCCATCGATATGCCGACGACCGCGCCCCAGACGCCGATGGCCCGGGCCCGCTCACGCGGGTCGGTGAAGGTGTTGGTGATGATCGACATGGCCACCGGGTTCAGCATCGAGCCGCCCACCGCCTGCATCATGCGGAACGCGATCAGCGCCTGAAGGTTCGGCGCGAGGGAGCACAGGACCGAGCCGATGGTGAAGACGACCAGGCCCGCCATGAAGACCCGCTTGCGGCCGATCCGGTCGGCCGTGGAGCCCGCGAGCATCAGCAGGGAGGCGAGGACGAGGGTGTAGGCGTCGATCGTCCACTGCAGACCCGACGTACTCGCGTGCAGGTCCTTCTGCATGGACGGCAGGGCCACGTTCAGGACCGTGTTGTCGAGGCTCACGATCAGCAGGCTCATGCAGCAGATCGCGAGCACCAGCATGCGGCGGCGGGGGCTGAGCTCGGGCATGCGCTCCATCGTACGCCGATTTCGATAGTGTGCCTAACTAATGAATTTTGCCATCTCATTGCACGGCACAATGGATGCATGTCCACGCCCCTCCAGATCGGTCCGCACACCGTCCGGCCCCCCGTCGTCCTGGCCCCCATGGCCGGGATCACCAACGCGCCCTTCCGCACCCTGTGCAGGGAGTTCAGTGGTGGCAAGGGCCTGTTCGTCAGCGAGATGATCACGACCAGGGCGCTGGTCGAGCGCAACGAGAAGACCATGCAGCTCATTCACTTCGACGCGAGTGAGCGCCCTCGCTCCATCCAGCTGTACGGCGTGGACCCCGCGACCGTCGGCAAGGCCGTCCGCATGATCGCGGAGGAGGACCTCGCCGACCACATCGACCTGAACTTCGGCTGCCCGGTGCCCAAGGTCACCCGCAAGGGCGGCGGCTCCGCGCTGCCGTACAAGCGGAACCTGCTGCGGGCCATCCTGCGCGAGGCCGTCAGCGGTGCCGGCGACCTGCCCGTGACGATGAAGATGCGCAAGGGCATCGACGACGACCACATCACCTTCCTCGACGCCGGCCGGATCGCCGTCGAGGAGGGCGTCACCGCAATCGCTCTGCACGGCCGCACCGCCGCCCAGCACTACGGCGGCACCGCCGACTGGGAGGCCATCGCCCGGCTGAAGGAGCACGTGCCGGAGATCCCGGTGCTCGGCAACGGCGACATCTGGTCGGCCGAGGACGCCCTGCGCATGGTGCGCGAGACCGGCTGCGACGGCGTGGTCGTGGGCCGCGGCTGCCTGGGGCGGCCCTGGCTGTTCTCCGACCTGGTCGCCGCCTTCGAGGGCCGCACCGAGGACATCGCCCGCCCCGCCCTGCGCGAGGTCGCCGACGTCATGGTCCGGCACGCCACCCTGCTCGGCGAGTGGATCGGCGACGAGCCCCGGGGCGTGATCGACTTCCGCAAGCACGTCGCCTGGTACCTGAAGGGTTTCGCGGTCGGCTCCGAGATGCGGGGGCGCCTCGCGATCACCTCGTCCCTGGAGGAACTGCGCTCCGGCCTGGACGAACTGGACCTCGACCAGCCCTGGCCCACCGGTGCTGACGGGCCCCGGGGCCGTACCTCCGGCAACAACCGCGTGGTGCTGCCGGACGGCTGGCTGAAGGACCCCTACGAC
>NZ_JBEXSH010001245.1:0-1930 GCF_040613555.1 Streptomyces sp. NPDC006265 | reverse complement strand
GGCCTGACGGCCGATTCGCCCCGTCCGCCGGAAAACTGCAGCTCCGCGTGCGCATGCGAGGCCGTGACAAGGGGCTTCCGGGCGCACTAGGGTGCGCGCCGATGGACGAACCGATGGGGAGGCTGGGATGGCCGGGACGGACGAGGAAGCCGTCGCCGCCGCGGACGATGCGCTCTATGTGCTCACGGCGGTGCTGCTGACGCCGGCGAAGTTCCCGAGTGTGCTGGGCGACGACTACCCCGAGGCATGCGCGGCGCTCGGTCTCGCACCGCTGGCCGACGGGTACGGGCTGGTGCTCGGCCAGGACGGCGAAGGCGCCCGGTGGACGGTGGCCATCGACGACGTCTCCCTCGTGGCCGTCGCCATCGCGTCCTGGGACTGCGGCATGGAGTACGAGCTGTCGCCCGACGAGCGCACGGTCGTCGCGGCCCTGCCCGGCTGGCCCCTCGCGGTCGCCGTCGCAGCCCCCGGGGTGCCCGCGCCGCACGATCCGGGCCCGGAGGCGGACGACCGGCCACCGCTCACTCCACCGGACACCAGCGTCTGGGGGCCGGCACAGCGGCGCCTGGGCGCGGACGAGATCGCGCTGCAATGGGCGGTGTGGCGGGAGCAGGTCGACGACACGGAGTTCCCGACGCCGGCGTCCTCCGGGGTGCCGGGTGACGAGGGAGGGCCGGACGGCGGGCAGGACCGTGAGCCGGACGGGAGCGGGGAGAACGGGCAGGCGGGTGGCCGCAGCGGCATCCGGCGTGTTCTCGCCGAGGCTCGCACGTACATCGACTCGCCGCCGCCGCTGGGCCGGGTCCGGTCGTCCTTCGCGTCGGGTGACGCCCGGACCCTGCGGGCCGACGGTCCTGGCTGGTCGCTCGTCGCCAGGACCGACGACATCGCCTTCGTGCTGCTCGACGAGGAACCCGGCGAGGTCCTGCCGGTGGGCCGGGGGCCGGAATTGCCGGGTCTCCTCGATGCGCTGGACAAGATTGCCGTACGGCCGAACTGAGCCGGTCGATCCGGGCTGGGTCAATTCAGCCGGTTCGGGACGATACGGCTGGTCCGAACCGGCTCAAGGCGGCCGGGCCGGACCGACACGGCCGCCTTGAGCCGGTTCGGCCACGGTGAGCCGGTTCGATCCGGCCGCCGCCGTACGCCTGAGGCCGCACCGGGTCAGCGCCTCAGCGACCGAGCTCCTTGCGCGTGGCGCGGCGCAGCCTGCGCCGCTGGGATGGATCCAGCGTGAGGTACGCGGCGGCCGGGACCCCCAGGATGATCAGGAGCGATGCCCACCAGGGCAGCCAGATCAGCAGGATGAGCCCGACCGCCACACCGCCCGCGGCGATCTTGGCGTTCTTCGACATGACTGTCGCCTCCTTCGCGGCCACTGCCGCTCTCTGTCTCGACAACGGACCCGCGTCCACGGCGGTTCCGGACCGCGCCCCTGAGACATCCCTGAGGTGCGACCCCGACGCACCCCCGAGACCTCCATGGTGACCCAGCTCACAGCCCAGTCATACCCATGCGCACCGGAAGTGCTGTACTCTCGGCGACTCCGTGGCCACTAGTCAAATTTGAGGAATCTGCCATAGCCGAGCACCCGACCCTCCCGGCACCCTCCTCCGACATCTGCGAACTGGCCATGTGCCGCTCCGTGTTCCTGCCCGGCGATCCCGCGCGAACGGGCAGTGTCGCCTTCTGGCGGCCCGACGGCTCTGCCCCTCCGGGTGTGGCCTCTGCGTCCGTCACCGACCTGACCGTCGTACTGCCCCGTGACGGTGGGATCAAGACAGCCGGTGTGCCCGCCGTCCTGGTGCCGGTGCGCACGGCCCTGCCGGTTCTCACGCGTGCGCGTATCGGCGGGCAGGGGCACCGGTCCACCGCGTTCTGGGGCGCGGCCACCCTGCACGCCCTGCACCTCGTGGCGCGCGGGCTGCTG
>NZ_JBEXSH010001244.1:0-1935 GCF_040613555.1 Streptomyces sp. NPDC006265 | reverse complement strand
TCCGGCCGGCACGCCGAGAGCACGCACCGGACGCCGCTCCTCAACGGGCAAACGTCGCCTGCCGCGGCGCTAGCTAGTCCGTGAGCGGCTTCACCCAGCGCCGCCACTTCTCCTCGGGACCGTATCCGGCGGCGTCCCACGCCCGGTGCGCGGTGTCGTTGTGCGTGAGCACCATCGCGTCCGCACGGCGCCCGCCGAGCCGCACGAACCGCTCCTCGGCGGCGGCGAGCAGCGCGGAGGCGATGCCCCGGCGGCGGTGGTCCGGGTGCACGGCCAGCCGGTACAGGTGGCAGCGCCAGCCGTCGAACCCGGCGATCACCGTGCCCGCCAGGTCGCCGCCGCTCTCCCGAGCTCTCGACTCCGCTCGAGCAGGGGGGACCCCCATGGCGAGGATCAGCGCCCCGGGGTCCCGAGCGACCAGCCGCTCCATGCCACCGCGGTCGTCGCTGATGCTCGTGCCCTCGGCGGCCACCTTCCAGAAGGCCAGCACGGCGTCGAGGTCCTCGGGCGTCGCGGCCCGGATGCGCAAGTCGGTCATCCCAAGATCACATCACCCTGGCCGAGCGGCGTCAGACCGTTTCACCATGCGGACGTCACTCGTGCGCGATGGCCGCCAGTACGTTCATCCGGGAGGCGCGCAACGCCGGCAGCAGCGCCGCCACGATCCCGACCACCGCCGAGCCGACCACCACCAGCACGATCGTGACCCACGGGATCGCCAGGGCCGTCATGCCCTGGAGCGCCAGCACCTGCTGCATGCACACCCCCCACACCAGTCCCAGCACCAGCCCGAGGACCGCGCCGAACACCGCGATCACCACCGATTCCAGCCGGATCATCCGCCGCAGCTGGCGCCGAGCCAGCCCGATCGCCCGCAACAGCCCGATCTCCCGGGTGCGTTCGACCACCGACAGCGCGAGGGTGTTGACCACGCCGAGCACCGCGATGATGATCGCCAGCCCGAGCAGCGCGTACACGAGGTACAGCAGGACGGCGATCTGGTCGTGGACCAGCCGCTTGTAGTCGGCCAGGTCCCGCACCTGCACCTGCGGGTACGGATCCAGCGTCTCCTCCAGGTTCGCGCGCAGGTCGTCGTCGCCCGTGCCGGCTGCGGCGTTGACGTACAGCGCGGAATCCTGTCCGCCCGGCGCGTACCGCTTCAGGGTGTCCAGCCCGAAGAACAGCCCGCCCTGGGTGCCGAATCCCTCGGCGGAGTCCTGGTCGGTGAGCGCGCCGACCGTCAGCTCGGGCGAGCGTCCGCCCGGGAACTCCACGGGGAGGGTGCTGCCCACCCGCACGCCGTGGTCGCGTGCGAAGTCCCGGTCCATGGCGAGCTGCCCGCTCGCGAGGGCGGACGCCGTGTCCCCTTGTACGTAGGTGATGTTGGCGACGTCGTCGAGCCGCGGATCGTAGCCCGCGGCGGTGGTTTCCACGCGGTCGCCGTCCGGGAGCCGCACCGCGACCGGGGTGAACCGCCCGCGCACGACCAGGCCCACGCCGTCGGTGTCGCGCACCTTGCCGGTGACCTCCTGCGGGAACGGCTGGAAGTTGGCGTTCTGGATCACGAAGTCGGCGCCCAGGGTCTCGTCGATCTGCCGGTCGAACGACGCGGTCATCGACTCGCTGGCCACCGACATGCCGCCCACCAGGGCGATCCCCACCATCAGGGCCGCAGCCGTGGCTCCGGTACGGCGGGGATTGCGCAGGGCGTTGCGCTGGCTCATCCGCCCGATCGACCCGAACAGCGCGGGGAAGGCCGCGCCCAGTACCCGGATCACCGGACGCACCAGCAGCGGTCCGGCGATCACGGTCGCGATCAGGGTGAGCACCACACCGAGGCCCAGCAGGGACGCCGCTGATCGTGCTCCGGCGGATCTTCTTGTCGGCGACGGTTTCGCCGTCCTCGAGCTCCCCGCTGCCGCTCTGTGCGCCGAT
>NZ_JBEXSH010001243.1:0-1935 GCF_040613555.1 Streptomyces sp. NPDC006265 | reverse complement strand
GGACCCCGTGGGATCCTTGTGATCCTGCGGGGTCCGACGGTGCGAAGGGGGTCGGGGCTCGGGCAGGGCGGCCGGGTCGACACTAAATGTGACCCTATCTGTGCGGGTCTGACCGTTTTCGTTCGCTTACGGGGTGTGACTCGGGCCACGCAGATTGGGCGTAACGCTCGCGGGAAGAACGCGATGACCTAAGAGGTGACAGCCGCGGAGGGAATACGGACGCCGTTCACGGCGCTGTGCATCTTCCCGGCTCCCGCCCGCGCCGTCGGCCCATCTCCAAGCCGGTGGTCGGCTCCTGTCCACTGTGGGCGGGGCCGGAAGCCGTTTTCCAACGTTCCGAGAGGTTGTTCGTGTCGGCCAGCACATCCCGTACGCTCCCGCCGGAGATCGCCGAGTCCGTCTCTGTCATGGCGCTCATTGAGCGGGGAAAGGCTGAGGGGCAGATCGCCGGCGATGACGTGCGTCGGGCCTTCGAAGCTGACCAGATTCCGGCCACTCAGTGGAAGAACGTACTGCGCAGCCTCAACCAGATCCTCGAGGAAGAGGGTGTGACGCTGATGGTCAGTGCCGCAGAGCCCAAGCGCACCCGAAAGAGCGTCGCAGCGAAGAGTCCCGCCAAGCGCACCGCCACCAAGACGGTCGCGGCCAAGGCGGTGACCACCCGGAAGGCCACTGCCACCGCCACGCCGGCGGCGCCCGCCACCGAGCCCGCCGCCGAGGAGGAGGCACCCGCCAAGAAGGCGGCTGCCAAGAAGACGACCGCCAAGAAGGCGGCAGCGAAGAAGACCGTCGCCAAGAAGACGGCGGCCAAGAAGACCGGCGCCAAGAAGGACGACGCCGAGATCATCGAGGAGGAGGTGCTCGAGGAGGCAGCCCCCGTCAAGGCCGGTGAGGAGCCCGAGGGCACCACCGAGAACGCGGGCTTCGTGCTCTCCGACGAGGACGAGGACGACGCGCCTGCCCAGCAGGTCGCCGCCGCCGGCGCCACCGCCGACCCGGTCAAGGACTACCTCAAGCAGATCGGCAAGGTCCCGCTGCTCAACGCCGAGCAGGAGGTCGAGCTCGCCAAGCGCATCGAGGCTGGTCTGTTCGCCGAGGACAAACTCGCTAACGCCGACAAACTGGCCCCGAAGCTCAAGCGCGAGCTGGAGATCATCGCCGAGGACGGCCGCCGCGCCAAGAACCACCTCCTGGAGGCCAACCTCCGTCTGGTGGTCTCCCTGGCCAAGCGTTACACCGGCCGCGGCATGTTGTTCCTGGATCTCATCCAGGAGGGCAACCTCGGTCTGATCCGCGCGGTCGAGAAGTTCGACTACACGAAGGGCTACAAGTTCTCCACGTACGCCACGTGGTGGATCCGTCAGGCGATCACCCGCGCCATGGCCGACCAGGCCCGCACCATCCGTATCCCGGTGCACATGGTCGAGGTCATCAACAAACTCGCGCGCGTGCAGCGCCAGATGCTCCAGGACCTGGGCCGCGAGCCCACCCCGGAGGAGCTGGCCAAGGAACTCGACATGACCCCCGAGAAGGTCATCGAGGTCCAGAAGTACGGCCGGGAGCCCATCTCGCTGCACACCCCGCTGGGCGAGGACGGCGACAGCGAGTTCGGTGACCTCATCGAGGACTCCGAGGCTGTCGTTCCGGCCGACGCGGTCAGCTTCACGCTCCTGCAGGAGCAGCTGCACTCTGTCCTGGACACCCTGTCCGAGCGCGAGGCGGGCGTCGTCTCGATGCGCTTCGGCCTCACCGACGGTCAGCCGAAGACCCTCGACGAGATCGGCAAGGTCTACGGCGTCACACGCGAGCGGATCCGTCAGATCGAGTCCAAGACCATGTCGAAGCTGCGCCACCCGTCGCGTTCTCAGGTGCTGCGCGACTACCTCGACTGAGCAAGGTCCTACGACGCGGAAGGCCCCGTCCCCGCGGGGGCCG
>NZ_JBEXSH010001242.1:0-1937 GCF_040613555.1 Streptomyces sp. NPDC006265 | reverse complement strand
GGGGTTGCCGTTCGGCTCACGGTCGTATGTGGTTGATCGCGCCCACGCGGCGGAGTCGCACGACGATACAACCCCGCGCCCCTGGGTCGGCCGCCCTACCGCTGGTAGAAGGGCCGGACCCGCTCCCTCATCCACGCTCCCACCGGGTCCTCCGTCACGTCCAGGAGCACCAGGTTGACCGGCCAGGGGGCCGGGACGGCGGTGACGGCACGGGTGAGGGCGTCCAGGGGCAGGGCGCGCAGGTCGCCCTCCCACTGGGAGAGTTCGACGCCCACGAACATCACCGGGTCGGCGGTCTCGATGGCGGCGAGGCAGCGGCGGGCCGTGACGACGACACCGGTGGCCTCGAACTCGGCGGAGGCGGCGGCGAGGAAGTCCACCGGGTCGTCCTGCCAGTCGGGCTCGAAGAGGCGGACCCGGCCGCCGCTCGCGGGGCCGTCCAGCGGGGTCCGGACGGCCCGGCACAGCTCGGCCACGGCGGGCGGCGGGAGCGGGATGCCCACCACACCGCCCGGGTTGACGGCTATGCCCGCGTGCGGGGGCAGACCGCGGGCGAACTCCACGGCGGGGGCGATGGTGTACGACATGTGGGAGCCGACGGCCTGGCGGAACTGCTCCTCGGAGCTGAACACCGGCACGAACGCCTGCCCGTCGATCTCGATGCCGGGCAGGTCGAGGGGGCCGCTGTGCGGGCCGCCGCCGCTGGGCAGCGGGATCCACACGAAGCTCCGGCCGAGCACCTCGACGATCCGCCCGCCGGCCGCCGGTCCGGCGCCGAGGGAGGCCGAGAGCACCTCCTCCAGCTCGTTGCCGGGCCAACCGCCGTGCGGGTGGGTCTGCGTCTGCGCCGGAAAGTCCGCGGAGAAGTCCGCCGGGATGTCCATCTGCCTACCGCCTGCCTGGAACCACTGCTGTGGCTCAAAAGGCTAACGGCTGACGGACGCCGGGGTGCCTCTATGTCTTTCGTCAACCCTGTCGTGCCGGGTTTGAGGTGATTCGTTGGTATGAGGTTCATCCGGCGGCAGGGGTGGCGGTGTCGGGCTCGCGGGGTTCGTAGAAGGTGCCGTCGCGGAGCATGCAGACCTGCCGCCCGCGAGCTGTCCGGCATTGCGCCGGACCGGGTGGTGGCCGGACCTCTCATCAGCGTCTCCGACGGCACCTCCCGGGCCCGGTGACACCACCCCCCAGGTCATCCGTTCGACAGGGGGACACAGTCGTGCCGGGCCCGGAGGCCAGCGGCCCTCCTGCAGGACCGCGAAGAACATAACGGGGGGCATGGGAGGACGGCCCCGTGCAGGACCGCCCTGTGGACGACGACGCGGGCTCAGCCCGTGAAGCCGATTCTGTGGAGGGTGTTCGCCGTGTCCCGGTCGGCGAGGACGGCCGAGCCGCAGCCGGTGGGGAGGTCGCCGCGTTCCACCGCGCGCAGAAGGCGGTCGCTCGCCGCGCGGTGGCGCAGGAACGCGTAGCGCGAGACGCCGCGGCCGCGGTCGCGCTGACCGGCCAGGGCCTGCTCGGGCGTGACGTCGAGGAGGAGCAGGTGGAGCGTGCCGCCCCGGCGGCGGGCCTCGCGGGCGAGCCAGCGGCGGACCCAGGCCTGGGTGCCGCAGTCGTGCACGACGACGGCCTCCCCGGCGCCCAGCGCGCCGCGCAGCCCGGCGTAGTGGGTGAGGCGGACGAGCGGACGGTAGAGCGCGTACGGCAGGGCGCGCGGCATGCGGCGCTCCCAACGGTCGCGGGTGTCCTGGGAGTCGATGCGCCGGCCCGGCACGGTGCGCCGCATCAGCGTGGACTTGCCGCTGCCGGGCAGGCCCGTGACCACGACGAGGTCGCGGGGGCCGAACAGCAGCGCGTGCGGGCCGCCCCCGGGGCCATCGCGCAGGTCGCGGACGACCGGCGCCGGCGTCGGCGCCGGGCCGCGGACCGCCCGGACCGGA
>NZ_JBEXSH010001241.1:0-1946 GCF_040613555.1 Streptomyces sp. NPDC006265 | reverse complement strand
GTGGAGAACGCCGTCCCGAGACTGCGCACGGGCGGCGACCTCGCGGACCGCGCGCACGTCGTGCCCGGCGACGTCCGGACGGCCGTCCCGGTGAAAGCCGACGTCTACGTCATCAAGAACATCCTGGAATGGGACGACGAGAGCACCACCCGCACGCTGCGCAACGTCCGCGAGGCCGGCGGCCCCGGGACGCGGGTGGTGGTCATCGAGAACCTCGTCGACGACTCGCCCTCCATGCGGTTCAGCACCGCGATGGACCTGCTGCTGCTCCTCAACGTCGGCGGGGCGAAGCACACCCGCCAGAGCATGGTGGACCGGCTCACCGAGGCCGGCCTGATCATCGACGACATCAGTCCGGTCAATCCCTATCTGCACGCGTTCGACTGCCACATCCCCGGCTGATCCGACCGCGACCCGCGGGACCCGGTGATCCCGGATTCCCGATGCAGACAGACCGACGACCGCCGGGCCCGCGACGCTGCGGACCCGGCGGCCGTCGAATGCCGGCTGCGGTCAGCCGGCCGGCTCGCGCTCCCAGAGGTAGAAGCGCTGCGCCATGGCGTCCTTCGGGGAGCGCCAGGTGTCGGGGTCGTACGCGCTGACGTACGCGGACAGGCGCT
Organism: Streptomyces sp. NPDC006265; assembly: GCF_040613555.1. Lineage (NCBI taxonomy): Bacteria > Bacillati > Actinomycetota > Actinomycetes > Kitasatosporales > Streptomycetaceae > Streptomyces > Streptomyces sp. NPDC006265. The sequence continues at coordinate 1,326 of NZ_JBEXSH010001241.1, read as the reverse complement.
CGCTGACGTCCCGGAACTCGGGATGCCCGGTGATCTTGGCGATGGCGGGTCCGGGCTCGTGCTCGGCCTCGATCAGGTGCAGGTACACATCGCCGAACTGGAAGAGGCTGCGCCGGGTGACGCCGACGAGGTGCGGCAATTCCCCGCGGTCGGACTCCGCGAACACCTTGGCGATGTCGGGCGCCGATCCCGGGGCCATCCGGGCGACGATCAGGGCTTGGTGCATGGGACTGTTCTCCGTCCGGCTCAGTCGGTCAGACCGGCACTCGCACCGCGCTCGGCGGCGATCTTCTCGATGCGGTCGCGGATCAGACCCATCTGCACCTTCGAGTTCCGGTTGATGTTGTCCGTCATCCACTCGTCGTCGACCGGCGCCTCCGGCTTCATCGCGAAGTCCTGCGTCCAGACCATCCGCGTGCCGGCCGGTACCTCCTCGTACCGCCAGTGGATGTTCATGTGGGCGAAGGGGCCCGTCTCGACGCGGCGGGCCTTGACGGTGAGCGTTTCACGGTCGGGCTCGCGCTCGGAGACCCAGCTCCACACGGTGCCGTTCTCGTCCGGGTGCATCGTCAGCCGGAAGGTCGTCTTGTGACCCTCCCGGGAGATGATCTCGACGGAGGCGTACTCGCTGAACAACCGCGGCCAGTTCTCCAGGTCGTTGGTCACCTCCCAGACCAGGTCCAGGGGTGCCGCGATGGTGATCTCGTTCTGCGTGTGTCCGGTCATGTCACGCTCCTGCCAGGAGGGCACTATTGACGAGGTCGAGGAACTGCCGGGGCGTCTTGGAGCGTTCGGCGTCGGTGGGCATCGGCGTGCCGTACCGGTTCTCCAGCTCGCCCACGATGCCCAGCAGGCCCAGCGAGTCGACGCCGAGCTGCTCGAAGGCCGTCTCGTCGCGGCGGAGTTCCTCCGGAGCGACGGTGACACCGGTGCACTTCCTCATGAGTTCGGCGAGCTCTTCCACAGTGATGCGATCAGTCATGCCATTTTCCTTCCTTGCCTGTTCCGCGGCGCCTCAGGACGAGGCGTCGGTGGCGTCGTGCCGCAGCACCAGCGCCGAGTTCGACCCCATGAGTCCGCGGCTCAGCACCAGTGCCGTGCGTACCTCGGCGGTACGGGCCCGGCCGGTCACGAGGTCGAGGTCGTGGCAGATGTCGAAGACGTTGGGGGTGGGCGGAATCAGGCCGTGCTCCATCGAGAGCACCGCTGCCGCGGCGTCCATCAGCGGCGCGGCGCAGTAGCCCCGTCCGATCCCGGTCTTCGGCGCGGTGACGGGCACCCGGGTGCCATGGGCCCCGAGGGCATCGGCGATGGCCAGGGCCTCGG